>JANMSB010000190.1:0-7474 GCA_031388915.1 Pseudomonadota bacterium
AACACTACGAAGCGCACGGCTTTCGCTATAAAGCCGATCCGGGTCGCTATGTGTACGTGAAAATAGAACAGCGATTGCGTTCCTTCGGCGGCTATCTGCTCGGCGATACGGTGGAACGCATTCTCACCGTACCGGAATTTCCACGCGAGTTGCAGTTGCTGCACAAAGGTTCGCTGGTGGCATTATCGGGTGACAAGCGCATCACTTTCTTCAGTCGCAATGTTTCGGCCATCAAAGTCGAAGTGGGCCGACTGCTGCCCAAACAATTGCAATACTTGGTGACGCAAACCAACGGCAGCTTTAGTCAGCCGCAATTCCAGAGCTGGGCCTTCAAGGACACCGACATCACCGAACGCTTCAGCAAAGTCATCAACGTGCCGCCATCGGCGCCGGGCGACTCTCACTACGAAGCGCTGGATCTGGCCGAATATCTTGAGGACAGCAGTGCCGACCGGCGCGGCGTCTTCCTACTGCGCGCGCAGGCCTGGGATACACAGACAAATCGCCCCATCAGCGGCTATGAAACCGAATGGAACAATGCCGATGCCGGGTCATTGTCCGACACCCGTGTCATGGTGGTCACCGACCTGGGCTTGTTGGTGAAGCGCGCCAACGATGGCTCGCAGGAAGTGTTCGTGCAGTCCATCAAGAACGGCGAACCTGCCGACGGCGTTACCGTTGAAGTACTAGGCCGCAATGGCCTGCCGGTGATGAGCGAAGTCACCGATGCGGAGGGTCACGTACATTTCGGCGACTTCAAAGGTCTGCGCAACGAAAAGCAGCCGGTGGTGTATGTGGCGCGTCGCAATGGCGACATGTCGTTCATGCCGGTGGAACAGCGTGATCGTGCACTGGACATGTCGCGCTTTGATGTGGGCGGCGTGGAAAGCAGCACCGACAGCAACGCACTAAGCGCATATCTATTTTCAGACCGTGGCTTGTATCGCCCGGGCGAACAAATTCATCTGGCCACCCTCATTCGCTCACAGAGTTGGGCGCGGTCACTGGCGGGCGTACCGATGATGTTGGAAGTTACTGACCCACGCGGCACGGTCATTCGTCGCGAAACCTTCACGCCCGGCGCAGCCGGGTTTGGTGAAATCCATCAGGACACCAAACTCAGTTCACCAACCGGCACCTATACCTTTGCCATTGCCACGGTACGCAATGGCTATACCGATAACTTGATTGGCAGCACCACCGTACAGGTGCGTGACTTCCAACCCGACCGGCTGCGTATGAGTACGCATTTCAGCACTGAAGTGGTCGACGGCTGGGTGGCGCCTGAAAACCTCAAGGCCGAGGTACAACTGAACAACCTGTTCGGCACTCCGGCGGAGAATCGCCGCATCACCAGCACGTTGACTCTCAGTCCGGCGTTACCCGCTTTCCGAAACTACGCGGACTATCAGTTTTATGATCCACAACTGGCCAAAGAGGGGTTCACCGAAGCACTCACCACGACTACTACCGATGCGCAAGGCAAGGCCTCGCTGGAGCTCAACTTGCAACGCTTCGCCCGTGCCACGTATCGCGCACACGTCATCGTGCAAGGCTTTGAAGCCGATGGCGGTCGCGGCGTCACCGCCGAAGCCACGCAACTGGTATCGAGCCTGCCCTATCTGATCGGCTACAAGACTGATGGCGACCTCAGCTATGTCGCGCGTAATGCCAAGCGCAGCGTGCAACTCCTTGCCATTGACCCGAAACTGCACAAGCTCTCGGTAAACAACTTGAAGCTGGCACACATAGAACTGCGTTACGTATCGGTGCTCATCAAGCAAAGCAATGGCACTTACAAGTATGAATCGCGCAAAAAAGAAATCGCGATGGACAGCCGCGTACTGCATCTGCCTGCTGCAGACTACACACTGCCCTTGGCCACGGATGCACCCGGCAGCTATGCCTACTTAGTACGCGATGCTAACGACCAGACGCTGGCGCGTATCGAATATCAAGTTGCCGGCAATGCCAATGTCACGCGGCAACTGGAAAAAAATGCCGAACTGGAGCTGGGCCTGTCCAAACCTGACTACCTGCCAGGCGAAGAACTGGAGCTGTCCATTCGCGCGCCTTACGCAGGCGCAGGGTTGATCACCATCGAACGCGAGCGCGTTTTTGCCTGGCGATGGTTCAAAGCCGGCACCAATAGCTCGGTACAGCGCATCACGTTACCGAAGGACCTCGAAGGCAATGCTTACGTCTCGGTAAGCTTTGTACGCGACCCCGGCTCTGACGAGATCTACACCAGCCCCCTGTCGTATGGCGTCAAGCCCTTCACCATCGACACCAATGCACGCAAGCATCAAGTGGAGCTGCAAACCGCGAGCATCATCAAACCGGGCCAGGCATTGAAGCTGCGCTATCGCACTGAAACACCGACGCGCATTGTGCTGTTTGCCGTCGACGAAGGTATTCTGCAAGTAGCCAAGTATCAGACGCCGGATCCGCTGAGCTTCTTCTTCCAGAAGCGCGCGCTGCAAGTGAACAGCACGCAGATACTCGATCTGATTGTGCCGACCTTCCGACAACTTGGTTTGACTGCCGCACCGGGCGGTGATGCTGAAGGATTGATCGGTCGCAATCTGAATCCGTTTCGTCGCAAGGGCGAAGCGCCGGTAGCCTTTTGGTCGGGCATTCTCGATGCCGACGCTACTACGCGCGAGGTGCAGTACACCGTGCCGGATTACTTCAATGGCAGCATGAAAGTATTTGCCGTGGCGGTGTCGGACGCGCGCATCGGCGTGAGCACCAGCAATGTCACCGTACGGGGTGACTTTGTGCTCACACCTACTGCACCGACTACGGTCACGCCGGGTGATGAATTTGAAGTCAGCGTGGCGGTTGCCAATAACCTGCAAGGCTCAGGCATCGACGCCAAGTTACGCATCACGTTCAAACCCGATGCAGGTCTCGCACTAGTGGGCAGTGGCACACAAGAACTGGCCATTGCCGAAGGTCGTGAAGGCGTGGCGCGTTATCGCGTCAAGGCCAACAACAAGCTCGGCGCCAGCGTCATCAACTTTACTGCCAGCGCCGGCAGCAGCAGCGTCACTCGCAAGATCGATCTCAGCATCCGACCGGCAACACCGCACATGACCAGCCTGAAGGCCGGCATAGTCAGTGGCAGCACACAGGATGTGCGCATTGATCGCCACCTGTACCCCGAGTACCGCAAATTGCATACCGGCATCTCGGTGTTGCCGCTATCGCTGGCGCATGGACTGGTCAGCTATCTGGCCAACTATCCCTATCAATGCACCGAGCAGTTAGTCAGTCAAGCCATGCCGGCTGTGGTACTCGGCTCACGCCCGGAATTCGGCTATGTGAGGCAGCAAAACGGCGCCAACCTCACCAATCTGATCAGCGAGCTGCGTGCGCGCCAGAATGATAATGGCGCGTACAAGCTATGGCCCGGTGGCGATACGCTTGATGAATTTGTATCGCTGTACACACAGCACTTCCTGCTGGAAGCACAGGAACGCGGTCAAGCGGTGCCGAACGACTTGCTGACGCAGGGCAATAGCTATCTGCACCAACTTGCGATACGCGACGGCAACAACCTGCAACAGGAAAGAAACACAGCATATGCAATCTACCTACTGACACGACAAGGACAGCGCACCTCTGCCCAGATCAGCGCGCAGCGCAAACGCCTCGATACGCGCTACGCGAAGGAATGGCCACAAGACCTGACCGCCGCGTGGCTGGCGACGGCCATGAGCCTGATGAAACAGGATGCCGATGCGCAACGGCTGTTGCGCGGCGTGCCTTTCGGTGTCACTGCAACTACCGTCAACAACGAAGCCGAGTACGACCCGTACTACGTCAATACCACCCACGATGCGATGTTGCTGTACATCACGGCGCGGTATTTTCCGGCGCGATTACCGCAACTGCCTGCCGCGGTGCTGAGCAATCTGGTGAAGCAGATCAACGATGGTACGTATCACACATTATCAATCGGTTCGAACTTGCTGGCGCTGGATGCTTATGCCACAGCGGCCGGCAATCAAGTTGCCAAGCTCGGCATTAGTGAAGTACTGCGCGATCTGAGTGCGCGCTCATTGAAACTGCCGGCCGGCGTGCTGCCTACCACCACCTTTACGGAACAGGCCACCAGTCTGCGCTTCAGCAATGACAGCAAGCTCAATGCGTTCTATCTGGTTGAGCAATCCGGCTTTGAACGCACGCCACCCACGCAGGCCATCAAGCAAGGGTTGGAAATCATTCGCGAATACACCGATGCTGAAGGCAAACCCGTCACGCAGGCCACACTGGGACAGGAACTCACCGTGCATGTGAAATTCCGCAGCTTGAGCAAACGTCACTTTGGCAGCATTGCACTGGTGGATTTGCTCCCCGGTGGCTTTGAATTGGTGGTGCCAGCCATTACAGCGGAAAACACACTGTATCGAGCTGAATCTGCAAACGGGGAAGCTCAAGAGGATGAGGCTGAATACGGTAACGGCGAAGAAACCAACACCACCAATGTCAGCGCAGGCGCAGCCGTTAGCGGCTGGACCTGCCAAGTATGCGCCAGCGGCACCACGGCCAATCTTCAGTACGCAGATATGCGTGAAGACCGCATGGTGTTCTACACCTACGCACCCAACGACATTCGTGAAATAACCTATCGCATCAAGGCCACCAACGTCGGCAGCTTCGTGCTACCTCCGGCTTATGGCGAAGCCATGTACGACCGCAATGTCGTGGCGCGTTCGGTGGCGGGAATGTTGACAGTCATCCGGGCACCGTGAATTGCGCGACCGCCGACTATGCGTGCCCTCTCCCCGTTCGGGGAGAGAGACAGAGACAGGACCCTCTCCCCTGCCCCTCTCCCAAAACCGGGAGAGCGGCAATACATCTCGATCCATTGCTTGACTCATGCGCCTGTTCACCCGACGCAGACTGATCATCGTTGCTGCGCTGCTGCTGGCAACAACCGTCCTGCTCGTTACTATTCGCTACTGGCCGCGTGAACCCCTATCTGCATACGTCGCCACGTCTACTGCGGTGTTTGATCGCAACGGCAAGCTACTACGCCTGACGCTGGCAAGCGATGGGCAATATCGCCTGTGGACGCCGTTAGAGGCAACGTCACCCGAATTCATCGAAGCCCTGCTGCTGCATGAGGACCAACACTTTTATCGTCATCCGGGTGTTGATCCCATTGCCATGTTGCGCGCCACCTGGGCTACGATTACCGGCAGCTCGCATCAGGGCGGTTCAACGCTCAGCATGCAACTGGCGCGGCTGCTATATCAGATGGACACGCGCAGCATTCCCGGCAAGCTGCAGCAAATGGCGCGTGCGCTGCAACTTGAGTTGTGCCATTCAAAACACGATCTGTTGGAAGCGCATATCAACCTGCTGCCTTACGGCGGTAACGTACAGGGCGTAGGCACAGCCAGCCTGATTTACTTTGGCAAAAATGCACAGCACCTATCGCTGCCCGAAGCACTGACACTGGTACTGATTCCACAGTCTCCTGCGCGCCGCCATCCAACCACAGTCGAACCGGCTGCATTGACGCAAGCGCGGCTGCGATTATTCGCGCGCTGGCAACCACACGCGACCGGCACGGACACGACACAAAGCATGGCGCTACCGCTGCACTATGCAAATACGCGGCAACTGCCTTTTGCTGCGCCACACTTTGTCGATCATATTTTGCAGGCACAGCAACAAGCCCCGCGACTACAGACGACATTGGACCTGAATCAGCAACGTCTGCTGGAACGCATACTCAAACAATATGTTCGGGATCGCCAAAGCATGGGTATTCACAATGCCAGTGCGCTGCTGATTGATGCGCGCGACATGTCAGTACGCGCCATGGTCGGTTCGGCGGATTTCTTCAACAACACTATCAGCGGCCAGGTGAATGGCACACTGGCTAAACGCTCGCCGGGTTCGGCGTTGAAGCCGTTTATTTATGGATTGGCAATTGATCAGGGTCTGATCCACCCCATGACCGTGCTCAAGGACGCACCCACTGCATTCGGCGCGTTCAGCCCGGAAAACTTCGACGGCCGGTTTGTCGGCCCCATCAATGCGACGCAAGCATTAGTGCGTTCACGAAATGTACCTGCGGTGACACTGGCCTCGCAGTTAGCCAATCCATCCCTGTATCAGTTCATGCAAAGCGCCGGTATCACACAGCTACAATCCGCACAACACTATGGATTGTCACTCGCACTCGGCGGCGGCGAAGTCACCCCGGAAGAATTAGCCACGCTGTACGCCATGCTTGCCAATCGCGGCCGGCGCTTGTCGCTTCGTTATCTACAAGACGAGCAACAACCCAGTGGGCCGCGCCTCTTCTCCGAAGAAGCGAGCTTCATGGTGCTGGACATGCTGAAGCAGAACCCGCGACCCGATGACACGCCCACCAGTCAGCGCGCACCGATACAAGCCGCTTGGAAAACCGGCACTTCGTGGGGGTTTCGCGATGCCTGGACAGCGGGAGTAGTTGGACCGTATGTACTGGTGGTCTGGGTAGGCAACTTCGACGGCAGCAGCAATCCCAGCTTCATCGGTGTACAGGCCGCAGCCCCGCTGTTCTTTCGCTTGTTTGATGCACTGGTGTCGCGCGAACCGAATTTGCACGAACTGCACTACCGCATGCCGGCACGATTGCAACAAGTAGAGGTATGTGCCGCTTCTGGCGACCTGCCCAACGCTGCGTGCCCGCAAACCACAACGACTTGGTACATCCCCGGCGTCTCGCCCCTCAAACTCAGTAACATTCATCGGCGCGTCATGCTCGACACGCGCACCGGCCAGTTGGCATGCCCACCCTACGAGGCGCGTTACACACGAGCCGAAGTCTTCGAATATTGGCCCAGCGATCTGGCACAGCTATTCAGACAAGCCGGTATGCCACGGCGCCAAGCGCCTCAGAACAACTGCGCTCAAGCAGAATTCAACAACACCGACGCCGCACCGCTGATCACTTCGCCTTTAACTGGGACAGTGTATAGCTTGCGCCGCAAGGGCTCACAGTCCGTACCGCTGGCAGCCACGCTCAGCGCCGACAATCGCCGTGTATTCTGGTTCATGGATGCAAGCTACGCTGGCAGCAGTGTTCCCGGCGTCGCGCTGGCCTGGACACCGACGCACGCCGGTAGCTACACCGTGCTCGCCGTAGACGATCAGGGTCGCACAGCGAGTCGGCAACTAGATGTGCAATGGGTGGATTAGCAGTGCGGATGGAATACGGCGCGGGCGCCATCGCCGCCCGCGATGGCGCGTTCTAAATTGGCCAATTCTTTCCGAACGGCAAAGCAGGCATGATGCGCGCCTGTTTTAGAGTCCTGTCAGGAACCCCCATGAGCGCGCCAAAAACCTTGTTTGAGAAAGTGTGGGAACGGCACGAAGTCGTACCGGAAACCGTGGATACCCCGGCGGTGCTGTACATCGACTTGCATTTGACGCACGAGGTCACCACACCGCAGGCGTTTTCGCTGTT
>JANMSB010000255.1:0-2486 GCA_031388915.1 Pseudomonadota bacterium
GAACCGAATGGGGCGCTGGCAGCCGCGTATTTGTCGATGGCAAGGCGCACCTCGGCGCGGTTGGCGCGGCATGCGGCGCAGGTGGCCAAGCCCATGCCCAGCATTCAGATCGAAGCCAGTTAATTTTTCTAACGAGAATCATTGCATGAGTATCAAGTCAGACCGTTGGATTCGTCGCATGGCCGAACAACACGGCATGATCCAGCCGTTCTCACCCATGCAGGTGCGGGTGGCCAATGAGCAGAAGATTATTTCTTACGGTACGTCCAGCTATGGCTATGACGTGCGCTGCGCCAACGAATTCAAGATCTTTACCAATATCAACTCGACGATTGTTGACCCGAAGAATTTCGATCCGAATAGCTTCGTCGATGTGAAATCGGAAGTGTGCATCATCCCGCCCAATTCGTTTGCGCTGGCGCGCACCGTGGAATTTTTTCGCATTCCGCGCAGCGTGTTGACGGTGTGCTTAGGTAAGTCCACATATGCGCGTTGCGGCATCATTGTGAACGTGACGCCGTTGGAACCGGAATGGGAAGGCCACGTGACTTTGGAGTTTTCCAACACCACGCCGCTGCCTGCCAAAATTTACGCGAATGAAGGCGTGGCGCAGATGTTGTTCTTTGAATCCGATGAAGTGTGCGAAACCTCGTATCGTGATCGCGGCGGCAAGTATCAAGGTCAGACGGGTGTGACACTGCCCAAGGCGTGAGTATTCGTCGGGGTGGACCTATGTCCCGCGTCCCCCAATGGGGATGACGATGCGCCCTCGGGGATTCCGAAACATCCTGTCCGCCCAATTTGCATGCGCCCATTTCAAGACGGGTGGACACATAGGTCCGCCCCTACAGAGCTTGATACGACTTTAATTCCATCACGATATCGACTTTGCCCTTGGTGGTGCGTTCGGCGCGCACCGGGATATAGCCGAGCTTGGCGGCGTACCAATAACGTGTACTGCGCGTGCTGCCGGTGCGTTCGCTTTTCAGGACTAGCGTGTCATAGCTGCCCGCGCTGACGTGCACCTGCTCGTTGCCTTGGTGTGTGATGTGGTATTCCTGAAGCTCATCCCGCTCCAGCATGATGAGCTTGCCGGGTTCGCGGCCGGCCTGAAGCGCGAGCGTGGCGGCTAATTGAATACTGAGGCGTTCCTGTACGCCCACCGGCACATCCAGCACGAAGTCGCGATTTTTGTAATGGCCGCTGACTTGTTGTTTGGACCAATCGAAATCGTAGCGTTGATCTTTCTCGGTTTTGCCGGTGCCGTCTTCGGAACGAAATTGCAACGGACGCACGCCGTTATTATCGATGCTGACGATACTGCTGTCCTCGGCTTGCTCGCTGGCGAATAAACTGCCGAGAAAATTAGGCAGCAGATGCGAGCTATACGCGTAGCGGCCATTGCCCAGACTTTTCAGCGTGAATTCAATATCGCCGCCGCTCATGCCGCGGTATTTGACGTGGTAGCGAGCGACGTAGGGTTTCACGCTATTGTTGGTTTGCGCATCCACGCTATTGCCGATGCCCAGTAACAGGATAGCCAACGATAGTAGTAATGGTTTAATGGCGCGCACCTGTGGGTGTTGGTCAAGGATTGCTGTTTGAGACCTGTAGTGGCGCAGTGAGTTCCTGGCCATCCAGCCACAGGCGATTGTGCAGGCAGGTTAGACGGCCGGTAGCGAATAGTCGTACTGCCTCGGGATAAATGCGATGTTCTTGGGCCAGTACACGTGCCGCCAAGGTGTTTTCATCATCATTCTTCAACACCGGCACCCTTGCTTGAATGATGATGGGGCCAGCGTCGAGTTCTTCCGTCACCACATGCACACTGGCGCCATGTTCGCTATCGTCGGCTTCGAGCGCACGGCGATGAGTGTGCAAGCCGCGATGCTTGGGCAGCAACGATGGATGAATGTTGATCAAGCGATCCTTGAAACGTTGTATGAAGCCGCTGCTCAGGATGCGCATAAATCCCGCCAGAATGACCAGTTGCGGTTGATAGCTGGCCACTAACTCGCCCAATGCCGAATCAAACTGCGCACGATCACTAAATTGTTTTGGGCTGAGGTACGCGGTGCTAATGCCAAGCTGTGCGGCGTTCGCCAAGCCCTTGGCATCGGCTCTGTCGCTGACCACGGCTTGGATGTCGATGGGCAGTTCGCCGCTATGTGCCAACTCCGCCAGTTTGCGCATGTTGCTGCCGGTGCCGGAAATCAAAATTACTACCGGCAATTTGGCGGACGTTGCAGTCATTAATCCTGCACCACCACGCCACCATTGCCCTGGCGCACTTCACCAATGACAAACGCCGCTTCACCCAGCGATTTCAGCAGGGCGATGGCGGGCTCAACATTCTGCTTGGCAACGCAAATGGTCATGCCCACGCCGCAGTTAAAGGTGCGCAGCATTTCGTGCTCGCTGATGTTGCCTTGCTGCTGCAGCCACTGAAATACCGGTGGCAGCGTCCAACTGCGGCGATTAATCAC
>JANMSB010000271.1:0-5650 GCA_031388915.1 Pseudomonadota bacterium
CTTACTGAATTGCAACGGCGCGCGAGTACGGTTTACTTTCATGCCCGGTACGATCGGGCTGAAATAAAACGGCGGCGATACATCATTGGGGATCGTCAAGCCATGCAGGGTGTTGATGCGGTCAAGATTCTGATTCACCGAACTCAGCATCAGTTCGTATTCGGCTTCGGTGAATTCCAAACCAGCCAAACTTGCCGCTGCTTTCAAGGTGGCAACGGTGACTTTTTTATCGCCTTCTGTAGCTTGTGCGAGGACAACACTAGGCAGCGCCACTGCACTGAGGCCAAGACCCGAGACGCTAGCGATAAATTGGCGACGCGATTCGGTGCTGCTCATGATTATTGACCCGTAGTCCGTTTGTAGGGGCGGTTCGTGAACCGCCCTGCTTCGCATCGTTAAGAAACGGGCGGTTCACGAACAGCCCCTACAGTAGAGAAACCGTTCCTGAGCCATTCATCTCATATTCAGATCGACGGCTTTTTCCAACCGCCACTCTTGCTTTCCAAATAGCTCGCCACCGCGATACAAATATCTTCACGCCACGGCGCGGCCACCACTTGCACACCAATGGGTAACTTGCCGTCGGCGGACGACCCGCAACGCACGACGACCACCGGCCAACCGGTGCTGTTGAATGCGCCGGTGTAACTCCAATTGAATGCTCCCGGCGTGGCCGGCCGATCTCGATCAATGACTTCAGCAGGCTTACCGCCCACCGGACACAACAACACATCGTATGACTTGAACCACTCCAACATACGTGACTTGGCGTAGTCCGCTTGCTCCCACGCCTCGACCGTTTCTGCGGCAGTGAGTGGCGTCATGTTCTTCATGCGTTCGGTCACCGAGGGCGAAAAGTTTTTGGTGCCCCACTTGTCGGCGAGTCGCTTATAAAACTGCCAACCATCCGCGCCGGTGAGCTTGGTGCGCGCTGCGTATAGGTCGGTGAGAATGTCCTTGGGCAAATCTTCTTTGATGCTCGCGCCCATCTCCTCCATCCATTTCGCGGTGGCTTTGACGGTCTTCTGGGTGTCTTCATCGGTATCGGTGACACCATTGGTGGCAAAGAACGCTACTTTGAGTTTCTTCAGCTCAACCTTGGCTGGATCGGCCCATGGTACGGGCGCACATGACACATCACGGAAATCCGGACCCGAAATGATGGGTGTGATGAGGGCGATGTCTTCAACGCGCCGACACATCGGTCCCAACTGCTGCCACAAATCGAACATGCCGCCGTAGTCGACAATGTGACCGGTGCGCGGCACACGCACACTGGTGGGCTTGATACCGGCAATACCGTTGTTGTGTGCGGGGCCGCGAATCGAACCGCCCCAATCGGAACCGATGTCGAATGCTGCGCCACCCGCTGCGACAATCGCGCCCGCGCCACCGGAAGATCCTGACGTGGTGCGCGTCAAATCGTAAGGATTGTGCGATGAACCATAGAGCAGATTGCTGGCGGCATTGATGCCAGACAATCCGCCCAACGTGAATTCTGGGGTGTTGGTCTTGCCCAGCAGAATCGCGCCGGCGTTACGCACCCGCGCCACGCAGGTGGCATCTTGCTTGGGAACATATTGCTGACGTCCATAGGTTGCGCCAGTGGTGATCACACCTTCGGTGTCCAATGAATCCTTAATCGTCATCGGCACACCGTGCAGTGCACCCATCCATTCGCCCCTGGCCGCTTTGGCATCCAGTGCTTTGGCTTCGGTGCGGGCGCGCTCGTAGCTATTCATCACCACGGCGTTGAGTTTGTCGTTCACCGCCAACTGACGTTCGATGTAGGCATCCACGGCTTCCAGCGCCGACACTTTTTTGGCGCGAATCAAACCAGCCAACTTGGTGGCCGACATATAAATGAGTTCATCGCTCTTGTCGGTGGAGGCGGCCTGTGCCGTTCCCTGGGCAATACCAGATGCTGCTGCCAACAGCGTTGCCGACACTGCGGCGTCAATTTTCGGTAATCCCAACAGGTCGCGCCGATTCAGTAGTGCAAGTGCTTTAAGCGAACTCATGAAAATTTCCTTAGCAGAAGATTAGGGTTCGCCCGCGACAGGACCGAATCCAGTGGGAACAGTGCGATGCTGGGTAGCCGCTTCATAAGCGGCGGCGATCTTCAACAGCGTCGGCTCATCGAAGGGACGACCCAGAAAATCGATGCCCACCGGCAACTTGGCCGGTACGGGGCCAACCAGACGCGTACCCCCTTTAGCGGTCTTGTCGGGCACGCGGTCATACACTTCAGTGGTGAAACCAGCCGGCACCGTAATGGCGGGAAAGCCATTTGCGCCCAGCAAGGTCCAGGCATTGTTGGATCGACCGTTGAGCGCAGGTTCGGTAGGCATACCGAGTTTCGGCGCCGGGATATTGCCGGTGGGATAGGTCAGCGCATCCACATTCAATTCGGTCATGCATTGCAAACCTAGTTGCTGCAAGGCCCAACGAGTTTGCAAGCGATTGGCGATGTCCAGGGTTTGTTCGTTGTTGGCGCTGATCAGCGTTTGCTTCTTGTCCATAAAGCCGCCACCTTCACCGCCGCCCTGAAAAAACTTCGACTTGTCGATCAAGTCCTGCACGCTCTTGATGTTGGCATCGCCACGCCCCTTGAGATAGCGCTCCATCATGTAACGACGTTCGCCGGTGGTAGGCGCGGCGCCGATACTGCGGATGCTGGGTGCGTCCTTGGTCGGAAACTTGCTCGAATCAAAATACATGTCGGCCAGCAACGGCACCTGATCGGTTGCCGGCTTACCGTCGGCAGTCCAGGGAAATAGATCGGGATACTGCTTAACAAACGCCGAGTTGTGCACATGCGGTACATACTTGGCCAGGCACGATTGAAACAGCGCACCGCCATCGCCAGGATCAACCAGTGTCGCACCAAGCTTTTCCAGTACTTTGATTTCGCGATTGATGATGTCGATGCTTTCTTCATCGGCTTTGGTGAACAACTTCTTGTCCATGTATTCGCGCACTACGCCGATACGCATGCCTTGCAGCGGTTTGGCACTTTTCACCGGTGCAGAGAAACTTGCATAGGGCTTGGCCGGAGTGCGGCCGATACTGAACGCCGTGAGTTCGTCTTTGGGGTCGTAACCGGCAATCACATCCAGCACGCGCGCGGCATCATCCACACTGCGACACAACGGTCCCACACGATCGTTCATAAACGAAGCGGGAATCATGCCGGCACGGCTTACTAACTCTTGAGTGGGCGAAAGGCCCACCACATTGTTGTTCTTCGCTGGGCTGCGAATCGAGGGGCCCGATTCTTCGCCGATGGAGCACATCACCAGATTGGCCGCTACCGAAGAACCGGAACCGCCACTGGAACCGCCGGGACTGCGTTCAGTGTCGTAGGGATTGCAGAACGTGCCACCGAAGGCGCTGCGTGGTCCGGCTGCATATTCACCCAAGTTTGCCTTACCCAACATGATCGCACCGGCTTTACGCAGGCGTTCCACAAAGGTGGAATCCAGCGGCGGCCGATCATTCGCATACGGTGCATCGGCGCCGGAAGTCGTACGCATATCGAAGGTGTCGTATTGATCCTTGATCGACATCACCACGCCATGCAATGGCCCAACCAACTTACCGGTTTTAGCAAAGTGCCTGTCGAGCTCTGCAGCGGCTTCCAAAGCATCGGGCATCTTCGGATCGCTGTCCGTCGCATCGGTCATGCTGCGCGCTTTGTGATCATCGAAGCCGTGAGCCTTGCGGGAGGCGGGACGCAAATTCAAAGTCGAAAGAGAATTGATCTGACCGGCGTTTGGAATGGTGGTCACCGGACCCAGCAATCCCTGCGGCTGATTAACGCACACGCCGTCATAGGCTTTGATGCGCTTTAAATACAGTTCCACCAGTTGCGTCGCGGTGATCTGCCTGGCCTTGATGGCGGTTTGGATATCCGCAATGGTCGCTTCTTCAAGGTGAAATTTCGCCGCTTGCGCCGAGCTCAGCGGAGCGAGTAACGCCACAATCAATGCAACCGTAGGGGCAGACCTGTGTGTCTGCCCGCCTTTAACCGTCGTTAGAGAGGGCGAACACGTAGGTTCGCCCCTACGTAGCAACCAAGCGCACCCGAACATCATAGAGACGGCGGCTGCCAACCCCCAGTTTGCTTTTCAATATGCGCCATGGCCGCCAGCACCACATCGTCGCGCCACGGCTGCCCTACCACTTGAATGCCCAGCGGCATACCCGCTTCTTGCGTTGAGGTACCGGCACGCACCACACCGGCCGGCCAGCCCGTGGTGTTGTATTGACTGGCATAACTACCGCCGCCCGCACCTGGGGAACGCACAAACTCGGCAGGAATTTTCTCCGGCGGATTAGCATTGGCGGGACAAATAATGAGATCGTACTTTTCCAACCAAGCGAGTTGCTCGCTCTTGATCGCATCCATCTCTTCGCACGCCGCGGTGAACTCCGCGCTGGACGTGTCTTCGCCGGTCAAAGTCAATCCGGGCGATGCCTGTAGCGTGCCGTGTTTTTTCAACAAACGACGCATGTTGTCGCCATTGGACGCGCGACTGAATTTCTGACGTGCCGCAGCCAGCTCCCGCATCTTGGGCGGCATGTCTTCAGTGACTTTGCAACCCAACGCAGTGAAGTAACCCACGCATTGTTTGACCATTGCCGTAATCTCGGCAGTGGGTGTGGTGGTGGCAGTGGCCGTGTAGAACGCAACTCGCAAACTCTTCAGAGTCACTTTGGCCGGATCACCCAATGGCACCGGCGCCATGGTGGCATCCCAATCATCGGGACCAGACAGGATATTCATCAACAGCACCAGGTCTTCGACACGACGCGCCATCGGCCCGGTTTCCTGAAAGGAATCGTAGGGACCGCCGTAACCCACAATGTGGCCGGTGCGCGGCACACGACCCAGTGTTGGCTTGATGCCGGCAATGCCATTCACATTAGAGGGGCCACGAATCGAGCCACCATAGTCGGAACCGATGTCGAAGAAGGCGCCGCCCGCCGCAACAATCGCACCTGCGCCGCCGGAAGAACCAGCCGGTGAATACGCTACGTTGTAAGGGTTGTAAGTCTGGCCATGTATCAGGTTATACGTACCGCGCGCACCGCCGCCCAATGTGAATTCTGGTGTGTTGCTTTTACCCAGCAGAATCGCACCGGCCGCACGCACACGCGCCACCACCGTGGCATCTTTACCAGGCACATAGTCTTTGCGACCCAGGGTGCCGCCAGTGCTGACCACACCGGCGGTATCAAAAGAATCTTTGATAGTGAACGGCACACCATGCAGCGGCCCCTTGCTCTTACCCGCCGCCAACATGGCGTCGGCTTCGGCGGCTTCGGCCAGCGCGCGCTCACGGCAGAACGCCACCACTGCATTGAGTTTGGGATTCACTGCGTCGATACGCGCGTAACAGGCTTTCACGGCTGCCACCGATGTGATCTGCTTGTTGCGGATCATTGCCGCAACTTCGCCAGCGGACTTATAGAAGAGCTCGCCATCTGCAGCGTGCGCAGTGCTGCTAAATCGCACCAGGCTCAACGCCGCACCGGCGGTTGCGGTAGTGCCGATAAATTTGCGTCGCGAGAGTTTCAGTGTGTCTTTGTTAGTCATGGTGTTTCCGCTTGGGCATCTGTAGGTTGGGCTGAGTCCGCGAAGCCC
>JANMSB010000277.1:0-25366 GCA_031388915.1 Pseudomonadota bacterium
GACCTGGTTGACTTTGGCGATGGAACCACTGGCGCGGTGGGAGGAGTTCAATTGGACGTAGGCATCGTACCCGACCCCGGCGTACTGTCAGGTCAGACAAGTGAGTTTATGTACCTTTCCGGTTCCAGCGGTGGGATTCAAAAGGTGACTGGGGGCGAGGCCACCAGTGGACGCCAGTCATGGCGCGAAGCGCGTTAACAACAGGTACAAAACCATGCGCAAGTACAAACAAGGCTTCACATTGATTGAATTGATGATCACGGTAGCAATCGTTGCGATCATCGCAGCGATTGCTTATCCCAGCTATCGGGCTCAGATACGCAAATCCAACAGGTCTATGGGAAGAGTTGCATTGCTGGCAAACGCACAGACACTTGAGAGATGTTTCACACAGGCATCCAGCTACGTAGACGTAAGCTGCGTCATCACAGCAAACTCTTCTTCATTCGACTCGGGCAGGGCGCTTTATGCCATTGCCTTTACCGCCAATCCTGCGCCTACCGCCACAACGTTCACGTTAGAGGCGACAGCACAAGGATCTCAGATCGATGACACAGCGTGCGCGAAGATGCAGCTCAGCAGCACGGGCGCACAAACCGCGTTAACTAGCGCCAACGTAGCCAACGACAACGCTTGCTGGCGCTAAACCGCGCTCCTAATAAGTACTGCTGTTAAGCACTCACGCCACATTTAATGACTTAGACGCAAGCAACCGGTTCGTAAGCTGCCCCGTCATGTAGTCCGATACAGCAAACATTGTGTGGCTTGCAGCGAGTGCTCGCGCCTATGTGTCGCACCGTACAGACGCGATTGAACAAAATCTTCTAAGCTAAGTCTCAATCCTGTATTCTTTCTGGCACTCATGCTTGACTAGGTTGAGTACTTAGTGCAAGCAGTCAAGGGGTAACCTTGATAACGAGTAGCTGGATTTGCCATTTCCTTACCGCTGTTTAAAGAGGGATAACCCAATGAATAAGACCTTTTCCAACACACTGAAGGCTGGTGCTGCTGCGCTGGTTTTGTTGACCGCTGCTGGCTGCCAGACCAAGCAAATCGACGAGATTCGCGCGATGGCTCAGAAAGCTGGTCAGGATGCGGCTGCTGCGCAGGCGGCTGCTAACTCGGCTTCGTCTGCTGCCAACTCGGCCGCCAGCACCGCTGCTGCTGCCAAGTCGGCTGCCGACAACGCACAGAGCACCGCAAGCCAAGCTCTGCAAGCCGCTCAGGCTGGTCAGGCTTGCTGCGATGCGACCAACCAAAAGTTGGATCGTATGTTCAAGCAATCTGTGTCGAAGTAATTCGAGCCGCTCGAACAAAAAGGCCGCAGTTTCTGCGGCCTTTTTTATTGGTGACTGGTTATCAAGTCACGTAGCCCTAACTGAGCAATGGTCTCTACTGAAGCAGCTTAACTGCTGCCGGCACGCCTACATTGCTTTGAAACACTTGCTCTGCATCCTGCCAATCCAACTGCGCGGGACGCTGTTCGGTCGCAGCCACAAACATTCGGGTAATGCTGGTAGTGCCCTGCTCAGACAATGCCGCGCCGCCCTCCAATGGCTTGTGCACCTCCATATAGAGTGCATCGCCGGACCAGCCCATCTTATGGGGCTGATCGACAATCAACACGGTAGTGCCTACCGGCACTTGCTTGAAAAATTGCTCGATGTCTTCGGGAAACATGCGAATACAACCATGCGTTACGTCCATACCGATAGCAGTCGGTTTGTTGGTACCGTGGATTAGATAGGCGCCACGCCCAATCGCCAGACGCATTGCAAATTCACCCAAGGGATTGTCCTTACCTGGCGGCACCGCCGCAGGTAAGTAATCGCCGCGCTCACGGTGTTCCTTACGTACTGACTCGGGGGGATACCAAGTCGGATTCATACGTTTGTCGACAATACGTGTCTGTCCCAAGGGCGTTTTCCAATCCATCTTGCCGATGCTGACAGGATACGTTTGTACCACCGCCGCTTCGCCTGCCTTGGGTTTCGGATAGTAGTAGATTCGGTGTTCCGAAACATTAACCACGATCCCCACCCGCGGCGCATTGGGAAGAATGTAGCGAGTGGGAATCAAAATGCGCCGACCTTCGCCAGGCACCCATGGGTCAACGCCGGGGTTCGCCGTCACAATCTCTTCATAGCCAACGCTAAATTTGCGGCCAATATCCAATAACGTATCTTCGTAACTCGTGGTTACATACTGAAGCTCACCGACAACAGAATCGCTCGGTTTAGGCAGGGGATAGCTGGCTGCTTGTACCTGCCAGCTCAGCGCAATCAACATCGCCGTAGTGAACAGCTTCAAACTAATCATGGTATTCGTCGCAGATTGAGTTGCACAGCACACTATATCCGCACCAAGGCCGAACCCCAGGTAAAGCCGCCACCAAAAGCCTCCAGCAGTAACAGCGAACCTGGTTTGATGCGTCCATCGCGAATGCCGGCATCCAGTGCCAGCGGCACGGATGCGGAAGAAGTATTGCCGTGATCCTGAATGGTGACAATCACCTGTTCCATCGGCAATTCCAGCTTCTTAGCAATGGCTTGCATGATGCGCATATTGGCTTGGTGTGGCACCAGCCAGTCAATCGCGCTGCGATCAAGCTGATTGGCGGCTAGTGTTTCGTCAACAATGGCTCCCAGTTTGTTGACGGCAACCTTGAACACTTCGGCGCCTTTCATTTGAATAACGTTCTGGCCGTCGGCGGGCGCATTGGGATTAAAGCGCTTGGATGGACCGGTGGGGTAATACAGTAAATCTGCATAGTCGCCGCTGGCATGCAGATGGGTGGACAGAATGCCCGGCTGATCCGATGGTTTAAGAATGACCGCACCGGCGCCGTCGCCAAACAGCACGCAGGTATTGCGATCACGCCAGTCGACGATACGGGTCAGGGTTTCGGCGCCAATCACCAGGGCACATTTGGCATCCCCCAAACGAATGAACTTGTCGGCCACACTCAATGCGTAGATAAATCCCGCGCAAGCCGCTTCAACTTGAATGGCGGGCGGACCCAAAATACCCAAGCGCTGCTGCAGCAAACATCCAACGTTGGGAAAAACCTGATCGGGCGTTGTGGTACCAACAACGATCAGGTCGACGTCGGCAGACGTGACACCGGCCGCAGCCATCGCACGCAGTGCCGCCTGCTCCGCCAGATCACAGGTGGTTTCATTCTCGGCAGCCCAATGCCGACGCTCGATGCCGGTTCGGCTGCGAATCCACTCATCGCTAGTATCAACCAGCTTTTCCAGGTCCTGATTGGTGGCGACCTTTTCGGGTAAATAGGAACCTGTGCCGACTATTTTTGAATATTTCATTGCACCTGTTCCTGCAACAACTGGCTGACTTGCGAAGGCACACCCTTGCGAGCTTCGACAATTGCCACCCGAATAGCGTTGGCGAACGAAGCCGCATCGGCACTGCCGTGGCTTTTAATCACCACACCGTTAAGCCCCACCATGCTCGCGCCGTTGTGCTGACCGGGATCGAAGCGCTTCTTGATGGATTTCAATGCCGGAATCGACGCCATAAAACTCAGTCGGCGCAGCAGCGTCCGAGTGTATTCGGTCTTGAGCGTAGCGCCAAACATGCGTGCCGCCCCTTCCATGGTCTTGAGCGCCACATTGCCGGTGAAGCCATCGGTCACCACCACGTCCACCTCGCCGCCAAAGATGTCATTGCCTTCGACGAAACCAATGTAATTTAGCGTACTTTGCTGAAGCAGCTTAGCTGCGTCCTGCACCAGCTCATTGCCCTTGATATCTTCCGAACCGATGTTGAGCAAACCCACACGCGGGCGCGGCATGCCATGTAAATCGGTGGCGACTACACTGCCCATCACGGCAAATTGCAGCAAGTGTTCTGACGAACAATCGGCATTGGCCCCAAGATCCAGCATGTGCGTATGACCATGATGCGAGGGAATGCGCCCCAGAATGGCGGGACGGTCAATACCGGGGATGGTCTTCAGGACAAATCGCGCCGTGGCCATCAAGGCACCGGTATTGCCGGCACTGACGCAGGCATCTGCTGCGCCTGACTTGACCAGATCCAATGCCACTCGCATCGAAGAATCCTTCTTCTTACGCATGGCGTCCTGGGGTTTCTCGCCCATCTCCACCACTTGGCTGGCATGGTGAATTTGCAAGCGGTCGGTCATCGCCGCGCGTTGCCGAGTCAGCAACGGCGCTAAGACTTCTTCTTGACCGACCAGAATGAATTTGACGTCGAGCTGTTGGGCAAGCAATGCCAACACAGCAGGCACCGCTGTCGGCGCGCCAAAATCGCCGCCCATCGCATCGATCGCTATTGTCAGCTGCTTAGGTAACTGCGTGCTCAATGGACTGCAGGTCCGCAGGAGGGGCAGAAAGCTGAGCGCACCCTAAACGACCGGGATGCGCCCGGCAGATTACTCAGCCTGCTTATCTTCGCGGCTCTCGATAACTTTCTTGCCGCGATAAAAACCGTCAGGCGTAATGCGATGGCGAGTGTGGGTTTCGCCCGAGGTGGCGTCTACCGACAGCGTCGGAGCAGACAGCTTGTCGTGTGCGCGGCGCATACCGCGGGTCGACGGGGTTCTACGGCTTTTCTGAACTGGCATGATCGTTACTCTCTACAAAATTCCAAATTCACAACACAACGCAGTTCATTGCTTGCGCAACAAGTCACGCAGTTGACTAAACGGACGCTGTACCTCAACGCCTTCGTTCAGCGTCGCTGGCGCTGTGGTTTTCACCGGCAACTCTGCCAACAACGTCTCTAACTGCGGCGTCACTTTCACACAGCTTGGTTCGTCTGGGTGCTTGGCAATCAACGGCAGCGCCAACAGCAACTGCTCTTCGACCAGTTCCAACACGTTCAAGCGCGAAGCATTCACAATCCACGGCTCATGCGATTCGGGCACCAAGGCTAACTCAGCTTCAGTTGCCACCAGCATCAGCTCGAAAGTCTCGATCACCGGGTGCTGCATGACGCTCATACAACGCTGGCATACCAGCTCGACCGTGGCTCGCAGCTCGCCATGAATGACAGGCCGTTGATCCAAGATGCCAAACTTCAGCTTGATCGAACCGTTGGGAGTGGCCGACACCGCCAACTCAACCAGACGTTCAAAGCGCACCCCGCTAAACTCGCGTTCCCAGGTCAAACCACCGTGACCCAGCACCGTTGCATCCACTATCCAATGCGTGGAGTGAATGGTGGGTTCGGCCGGGGGTCGCGACATGGGGCGCGTATCATAGGTGCGCGACCCTGCCCTGTCAAAAACTTCGCAGGGCTTAAGCCCTTGTATTTTCAAGCCTGTTCAGTCCCAAAATAGCCCAGGACCAACGCTTTGAACTCATCACGCTCCGCTCCATCCAGTTTGACCCGGCTGGTCTTGGCCTCCACCTCGATCTACCGCCGCCAGCTCTTGGAGCGGTTGCGACTGCCCTTTACCGTGCATTCGCCGGGAATCGATGAAACTCCGCTGGCCAATGAGGACATCACCAGCCTGGTACATCGCCTCGCCAAACTGAAAGCCGAAGCGGTGGCCGAGCGCTATCCGGACAGTGTGGTAATCGGTTCCGACCAGGCAGCGATACGCGGCGCCACCCTCCTGGGTAAACCCGGTAGTGTCGATGCCGCCATTGCCCAACTCAAAGCGGCCAGTGGCGCGCAGATTGTGTTTCATACCGCCGTGCACGTGTTTGATCCCCAGCACCAGCGTCACGAGGCGCATATCGATGCCACCGTGGTCAAGTTCCGCACCCTGAGCGAGGAAGAAATCGTCCGCTATGTTGCCGCTGAAAACCCGTTGGATTGTGCCGGGGCATTCAAGGCTGAGGCGCTGGGCATCACGCTGTTTGAACGCATTGATTCGCAGGACCCTACAGCCTTGACCGGGCTACCGTTAATTTGGCTGTCCGGTGCGCTGCGGCGAGCAGGATTCTTACTGCCTTGATGTGTGTAGGAGCGGCCCATGGGCTGCTCCTACAACAAGGACAATTAGACCCCACCTTTTTTGCCTACCGCCTTCTGCAAATTAGCCAGCACCGCATTCAACTCATCGCTGAGCGGCGCGGTAATACTGAACTTCTCACCCGTACCAGGGCGGGCAAACTCCAGGGAGTGGGCATGCAAAAACATGCGGCGCAGACCAAACGTGCGTAATGCGTCGCTGCCAGCCTTGTCGCCGTATTTCTCATCACCTGCCACCGGATGCCCCGCATACGCCGCATGGACACGAATCTGGTGGGTGCGTCCGGTACCGATTTCGATGGCCATTAGCGTCGCCAGCTTGCCGAAGTGCTGTTGCGGTACAAAGGTGCTTAGCGCGGATTGCCCGTCGGCATGCACGCGCACCATACGTTCCCCGCCCTGCTTCTGATTGGTCAGTAGCGGCAGCTCAATTTTCTTCTTACCCAGCTCCCAGCGCCCCACCACCAGGGCCAGGTAACGTTTGGTCATCTCGCGCTCGCGGAACGCGGCGTGAAGTTCGCGCAGTGCGGCGCGGCGCTTGGCAATCAGCAAGACACCACTGGTGTCGCGATCCAGACGGTGCACCAGTTCTAAGTCCGGCAATTCCGGCCGGGCAGCCCGCAAGGCTTCGATCACACCAAAGGCCAAGCCGCTGCCGCCGTGCACCGCAACCCCGGCGGGCTTATTAACGATCAGCAGGTCCTTATCCTCGTGCAGGATCGCGGCGCCGATAAATTGTTGCAGCGAGGTGGACGGCTTGGCCTGCGCGGGTTTGTCGTCGAAACGTAGCGGTGGGATCCGCACCCGATCTCCCAGCACCAGCCTGGTTTCGGGCTTGGCTCGTTTGCCGTTGACCCGCACTTCGCCCTTGCGCAGAACGCGATACACATGGCTCTTGGGGATGGTTTTAAGCACCCGCATTAAATAGTTGTCGAGGCGCTGACCCACGTCGCCTTCGCCAGCTTCAACGTAGCTCACGCCCTTGCCCGGCGTGGCGCCGGCAAGGGGTTCCGCGCTGGCAACGACGGGTGGAACAGAGTCATTCATTCAGATCTACCTAAGGTTCGCGGTGCAATCGGCACTCAACTCACAAACCGCTCATCCAGTTAACGTAAGCCGTTGATTGCACGAAGGTGCACTGTTATAGTCGCCCCGCTTTCGTTCATCGGTGACTTATTGGCCAGCGCCATCAAGCGCCGCTGTGAACGATCAAACGCGGCCACCCGCCATTCCAGCCCGACTCAATTTATTCACGACGGCTGTTCAAACGGGGGCCGCATATTAGTTGGTTCTGACATGACAGGCCATCTGGGTTAAATCCAGGGCCAGCCAGAACCATCGCTCGGCCGATTGGAACGCTGATGCCAAACCCGCAACTCGGGCGTTGGGTCAGTGACACAAGCGCACCGGGTGGGCCGCAAGATTCGGCAGGATTACTGCGGTGATGGAAGGATCATTGGCTCTCGCAGCCACCTTCGATCACCAGCCGGTTAACACTGGCCTAGCAGCCTGACTGACTTAGGTGATCGTCGCGAGGCGAGTGAGAAATGGAAGACAGTTTTTTGATCGTCTGAGGCGAATAGCCGTAGCTATTCAACGAAAACGATCAAAAAAATGGACCCATTTCCCGCCGCCGCAGTAGATCATCTAAGTCAGTCAGGTTGCTAGATCGCTCCAGGTAGAGCCCCTTGTTTGTGTATTGAATTGAGCCCAGCTCGTTCGCCGCCCAAACACCGGACCACCCGGCGTGACCAAGCATCCTCCGCGCATCGCGCTCGCCTATCGCTCTTCCACGGCCCCCATCTACGAGAGTAGGGGCCCATGAAAAGAATGTTAGTTAATGCAACTCAAGAGGAAGAGTTGCGCGTTGCTCTGGTTGACGGACAACGTATTTATGACCTCGCCATCGAAATCCCCTCCCGGGAACAGAAAAAAGCCAATATCTACAAAGGACGCATTACCCGCGTTGAAGCGAGTCTGGAAGCTTGCTTTGTTGATTACGGCGCTGATCGCCACGGCTTTCTGCCACTGAAAGAAATCTCCCGCGAATACTTCAAGGACGGCAGCAACCACGGCAGCCGCAACATCCGTGATCTGGTCAATGAAGGCCAGGAGATCATGGTTCAGGTGGAAAAAGAAGAACGTGGCAACAAGGGCGCTGCCCTGACCACCTTCATTAGCCTAGCTGGCAGGTTCCTGGTATTGATGCCCAACAGCCCGCGCGCTGGCGGCGTCTCCCGCCGAATTGAAGGCGAGGATCGCGAACAGCTACGCGAAGCGCTTGACAGCGTCACCCTGCCGGAAGGCATGGGTGCCATCGTGCGCACCGCCGGTGTGGGCCGCTCGGCCGAGGAGCTGCAATGGGATGTCAACAACCTCCAGGAAGTTTGGAAGGCTATCCAAGATGCGGCCACCCGCCCCGCCCCGTTTCTGATCTACCAGGAATCCAAGCCGGTGATCCGCGCCCTGCGCGACTATCTGGCTGACGATGTCGGCGAAGTGCTGGTCGATAGCCCGGCGGTGTTTGCCGAGGGCCAGGATTACATGCAGCGCTTCATGCCCAACAGCCTGCGCAAACTGAAGCTGTATGAAGACGAAGTGCCGCTGTTCACCCGCTTCCAGATCGAAAACCAGATCGAGTCGGCGCATGCTCACTCGCTGAGCCTGCCTTCAGGTGGTTCGATCGTCATCGACCAAACCGAAGCTCTGGTGTCCATCGACATCAACTCGGCACGCGCTACGCGCGGCAGCGACATCGAAACCACGGCTACCAACACCAACCTGGAAGCTGCCGACGAGATCGCTCGTCAATTACGCCTGCGCGATATTGGCGGCCTGATTGTTATCGACTTCATCGATATGGAATCGACCAAGAACCAGCGTGCGGTGGAAGATCGCCTGCGCGATGCGGTCAAACAAGACCGTGCGCGCATCCAAATTGGCCGTATTTCGCGCTTCGGCCTACTCGAACTATCACGTCAACGTCTGCGTCCGTCGATTACCGAAGCCACCCATCACGCCTGCCCACGTTGCAGCGGCATGGGCCGGATTCGCAGTGTTGAATCTTTGGCTCTGACGCTATTGCGCCTGATTGGCGAAGAGGCTCGCAAGGACCGCACCGCCAAGGTCATTGCGCAATTGCCGGTGGACGTCGCCACCTTCCTCATTAACGAAAAGCGTGAATGGCTCAATGAAGTTGAGACTCAGACCAAGGCCGAAATCATCCTGGTGCCTAACAAGTACATGGAAACACCGGCCTATGAAATTCGCCGTGTGCGCGACGATGAGGTATCAGCAGAGGAAACCCGTCCCAACAGCTATCAACTAGCGCAACAACCCACGGTGAATGTCGATGCCGTTGCCAACCGCACCGAGCAAAAGCCAGTCGCCCCGCAAGCGGCAGTGACCACCATCATGCCGGGCGCGCCTGCTCCCATTGCCAGCGAACCTGTATCCCCACCCCAAGTACCGGTTGAACGCGTCGGCATTTTCGTCGCCTTATGGCGGTTTTTCTTTGGTGGCGTGGGCAGCACGCCCGCTGAAAGCAAAGCCAAGACCGACAGCATACCGACCCGTCACGAGCGCGGTGAACGCCCACAACGCGGCCGGCACGAGCGTAATGATCGCCGTGGCGGTCGAGGTCGTACCGAGCCTCGCGCCGAACACCGTAGCGAGCCTCGCGACGACAAACGCGACACGCGCCGCGATGAGTCGCGTCCCGAGCAACGGGGCGAACCGCGTCGTGACGACCGCCCGCGCGATGAGCAACGTAAGGAACCGCAGGCCCATCGCCAACGCGAACAACAGATGCGTCGCGAACGTGATGCACAACGTGCCGTGCAACCACCCGCGCCCGCATCTCCATCTATGGACGGTAGCGCGACGACTCCTGAAGCAGCAACCACTACCCAAGCCGATGCCTTCCCTGCGGACAGACAACAGCAAGGGGAGCGTGGTGAGCACCGTGGTCGGCGCAATCGCCGCCGTCGCGGTGGGCGTGGTCGTGGCGCCGAGGGGCGTCCGTTCAATCCCAATGGCGACGCGACTGCCGGCAGTGGTATTGAGGGCGCCGCCACCCAGGATTCGGGCAATAGACTTGATATGACGGATTCGCGCACTTCCCCTACGCAGGCAAGTGGCGAAATGAGCAAACCCCCTACATCAGAGCCGTATCAAGAAGCGCCTGCCCGCACTCCAACTAGCAGCGCTGGCGTGGAACACAACAGCTAGCAGCTAGATAGGTTGCAGTAGAGTTTCAAATGTTCAAAGTTGACCTGGCAGTTACTGGATTAGATGCCGCTGTCAGGTCAAATTTTTCGGTAATGGCGCTCAACACGTGCGGGGAGTTTCCGAGCCGTAACGACCATTTATCCGTTACTCAGTAAACTCATGTATCGCTATATTACCGGGCGGCTGGGTCGTCGCCACAGCCACCAACTCTTGAGAGACACCGCATAGACTGCGTACATGGACCGCAGCAGAACTGACGCCGACAATCGGCGCCACCGTGATGGGATCGGCAGTAGCCCCCACGTTGATCAACCTCAAATCGACAGAACCAATCCCCAACGCCAGAGCTTTAACGTAGGCCTCTTTGCGAGTCCAGGCATGCAAGAAAGCGTTATCCAGAGTCTCACTGGATTGCTCACGCAGCGCAGTCATTTCCTCTAAAGAGAAAACGGTTAAGCCAACTTCGATCGCATCCTCTATGGGATGACTCAATTCAACGTCGATGCCAATGTCGCCCGAATTCGTTATTGCTAAATAGGCCACGCCATCTGCATGACTAAGATTGAACTGCGGCGATTGCAAGTCGCGCAGGTATGGTTTGCCACTGCCGCCTATACCAAACGTAACGGCCGCAGGTTCCGTCTCTAGGTAACCCGCCAACACGGATCTAAGAAAGCAGTGTGCAACCACGTAGCGGCGGCGAAGATAAGGAAAGCGAAAAGCCGCAGCGCGTTCGCGCTCCAACGGATCGAGAATTTTCTCGGTTGCCGTCCCAACATCTAAATCGCACCGCCAAACGTGGATAACGTCTGTCAACGTGTAGTGCGCCCCATGGCTGCGCGACGCGCCTCGGCGCGCGCCTTACCTCGATTCAGCGCCACCGATGGTTCAGCCTCGCCAACCACGAACTTCGCCAAGGCTTCGATCGTCGTATGCCGGAACAGGTCTGTCATCTGCACCGGCTTCGAGACCTTCTCACGTAGTTCTTTGAGGACTTGCACGACCAGCAGCGAGTGCCCACCGATGTCGAAAAAATTGTCGCGCGTACCAATTTTGGCCAGACCAAGCGCACGCTGCCAAATTTCCGTAATCATCTGCTCCGCCTCATTGGTCGGCGCAGCGTAGCTGGCAGATTTGGTTTCGGCAGGTCGCGGCGCCGGCAAAGCCTTGCGGTCAATCTTGCCGTTAGGAGTCAACGGCAGCTCTGTCAGGCTGACGAAAGCGGAAGGCACCATGAACTCCGGCAGTTGCTGCCTGAGCGCGACCTTCAGCGCTTCGGCATCGGCCTCACTGCCTGCTGTCGAACACACATAGGCCACCAAGCGTTGATCGCCCGGCACATCCTCGCGCAGCACTACCGCCGCTTCGCGCACCTGAGGCTGATTGCGCAAGAGCGCTTCAATCTCGCCCAACTCGACGCGATAACCGCGAATCTTGACCTGATGGTCGACCCGACCAAGACATTCGATGCGCCCATCAGGTAAGAACCGCGCGAGATCACCCGTACGATACATTCGGGCGCCGTGCGCGCCGGCGAAAGTATCGGGCAGGAATTTTTCAGCGGTGAGTTCCGCTCGTTGCCAGTAGCCACGCACCACACCTGCACCGCCGATGATGAGTTCCCCGGCAATGCCCGGCGGCAGGGGCTGTTGATACGCGTCGAGCACATAGACGGTCTGGTTCAACAAAGGGCGGCCGATGGAAACGTTATTCACCGGCAATGGCGAGTCGCCACCCA
Organism: Pseudomonadota bacterium; assembly: GCA_031388915.1. Classification (GTDB taxonomy): domain Bacteria; phylum Pseudomonadota; class Gammaproteobacteria; order Steroidobacterales; family Steroidobacteraceae; genus CAILZL01. The sequence goes on from JANMSB010000277.1 coordinate 11,936, forward strand.
CATCGCCTACGGCTGACCAGATAGTGGTTTCGGTCGGCCCGTACATGTTGGTCACGCGGCCGCCGACTAACGCCTTGAGATTGCGGGCGAGTTCGGCCGGAAATGCTTCCCCGCCTACCATCATGTGTCGCAGCGCCTGTAATCCCGGGCGCGCCTGCGGATCAGTAGCCAGCATGGTTGCCATGGACGGCGTGCATTGGAAATGCGTGACGCCGTGGCGTTCGAATAGCGCGGGTAACGAGAAATCACCCACTTGAGGTTGGTCGACCTGCTGCGCCGCCGACCGCAACTCGTTGAGATACGGCAGGTGCTCCAGGACCACCTCGGCCTTGATACCGAAATCGATCAAGCAAGCGATCTCGTCGACATCCGCCGCTTCCACATTCCCAACCATGCCCATGCACTGTTCGGGCGTACCGAACAAGCCACTGGTATGGAAGTAGCGCTGGAAGGCAAACTCGAGCAAGCCGTCCATGTCCTCGGCTGAAATGCTGGCAAAGAACTCGTCCAAGGTCTTGCCCTGCTCTTCCGACATCTTTTTGAATGTCGGAAACTGCCAGGCAGCAGCCTTGACCAGGAACATTGCGCTCTTCAAATAATCTTTGAGCGGCTGTTGAACGACACGCTCCACCGATTCCATATCCGGCCCGACCAGCGTGTGCAGCATCAACGTGACCGTACCACGACCGCTGTGACCCGCTTCCGCCCATGCCCGGCGATAAGCACGCACCTTCTCGGCAACTTCCTCGACAGTCTGGCCAAGAAGATGCGTCAGGAGGTTAGCGCCCAATTTTCCGGCCTGAATGAAACTCTCAACATTGCCCGCGGTGGTCACCCAAAGTGGCAATTCCTTCTGCACGGGCCGCGGCAAGGTGCGGACTTTCACGTCACCTTGAGGTCCGGGAAACGTCAAGGTTTCGCCGCGCCACAATCGCCGCACGGTTTCCGCAGATTCGAACATGACTTTCTTGGCGTTGGCAAAGCCCTCAGGCCTGATCGCGAAATCGGGTGGCGCCCAGCCCGCAGCGATCGATATCCCAACTCGTCCATTCGACAAGTTGTCGACCACAGCCCACTCCTCCGCAATGCGAATCGGGCTGTGCAACGGCACCACGCAACTGCCCGCACGCAACGCTACATTGCGCGTGATCGTAGCCAGCGCCGCCGAGGTGACCGACGGATTCGGGAACAACCCGCCAAAGGATTCGAAATGCCGCTCCGGAGTCCATACCGCGTTAAAGCCATTGGCGTCGGCAAATTTTGCCCCTTCGAGCAAGAGCCGATATTTATCCTGATCGTGATCGCTTTCGTGGTTCGCCACATTCCAATAAAAGAAGCCGAACTCGATCGGTTTGCGAGTTGATGCGCGCCTGGGTCGCGATACTTTTTGGCGTATCGCATCCGCATACAGCACCACGGTAAAGCCACGCGCCAAAGTCCAAAACAGCTCGAGCACCGAAATATCGAAAGAGATGCTAGTGACGGCAAGCCACACTCCCGGATCGATATCGAGGCGCTGATCCATGCCGAGAAAAAAGTTCACGACGTTGCCATGCTCAACCATGACGCCCTTAGGCTTGCCGGTTGACCCCGACGTATAGATGACATAGGCCAGATCCGACGGCGCAACCGCAACCTCCAGGTTGTCGGCAGACAGCGCAGCGAACCCCGCCGATGCATCCTCGTACACCAACGCTTTGCCGGCTGGCACCATGTCTGTGAACGCGCGCTGTGTGATCACCACTTGCAGCCCGGCGTCGGCGATCATGTAAGCAAGTCGGTCGCGCGGATACACGGGGTCGAGCGGCACGTAAGCAGCACCAGCTTTATGCACTGCATATAGCGCCACCAGCATCTCGAGTGATCGTCCAACCATGACACCAACCAAGCTGCCGCGTCGTACACCCTGACTTTGCAGGTGACGGGCAAGTTGGTTCGCGGCTGCATTGAGTTGCCGATAACTCAGGCTGCTGCCTTCAAAGATGCAGGCATCGCGCGTCGGCGTGCGCAACACTTGCTGCTCGAACAACTGATGCACACATTGCTTCGGCTGCGCTGCTCGTTGTGCTTCATCATATGGCGGTACCCATTGCGCAAGCAGTTGGCGGTCCGATTCTGCAAGCAGACTGAACTGAGCCACCGGTCGCGACTCATCGTTTAGAGCCTGCTGCACAAGTACGCCGAACACGTCAACCAGGCGCGCCAAGCTCGCGCGATCAAGTCGGCTTTCGTCGGCCAGAAATCCAAGCGCCTTGCCTTGGTCGGGAATAACCACAGTGAGCACCGCGCCGGTCGCCCAGCGTCGCGCTGCGGCCTCATTCAGACTTGAGAGACGTACGACCCTGACCGGATACTCTGCACAGCGTACCGCCCGCACATCGGGTTGACGCGCCGGCAGATCGCTAAGATAACTAAGCCTCTGCTCGGTGGCCGCCAATTGCGCCGCCAGGGTTGCGCGCAGATGCGCAAAACTTTCCTGCGGCAGGATGGCAACCGGCAAGGGCACGATGGCAGCAAAAAAGCGGCCAAACCATTCCGGCTGGGCGCTGACTGCCTGGGATACGTAAGCCAGCGAGAAGTCCTCCTTGGCGTTCAAGCGACCGAGCAGCAAGGCGAGCGTTGCTAGTCGCTGCTCGCTGTCGCCACCCAGTTCAGCCTCAAGCCAATAGTGCCCCGAACTCCCGGTTTTATTCGCAAACGGCAGTTCAACCGGCTCTGCCCGCCGCAGCCGGCGGTGCCAAAATTCCTCGTGTTTGACCAGCTGCGCAGTGAGTTGAGACACTGAATCCGCTACCGCAGCAGCAAGCTGCGGCAAGGGCGAGCCGACTCTTAAATCTGCCCGTTGCAACATCGCCACGACATCAACCGGCTCGCCGTCCAAGTGAGTGAGTTTGTTGATACGCAGCGCACCATCGCCGCAACGCACCGTTAGGGTCTGCGCACAGAACGCTTGAATAGACCCGGCAGAAACCGCTTCATCGACCGGAACCACTTCCGCGTTACGCGCGAGCAATAACGATGCACCGGTATCCACCTTAGGCAAAATCGCCGGATTCGGATACGGACCGAAGTCGAGTGCGCGTACCAGTCGCTCCAGCTCGTTGGCCGCCAAGCGCCAATCCAAGACAGCCGCCGCCGCTGGGCGCTCGGTCAATCCGAAATAGGTGCGCTGTGAAAGATCCTGCTGCTGCAATTGCTGAGTGCCGCGCTCCAAGGATTCGACCAATTCGGAAAACGCATCGAATCCCGCCTGGTAACACTGCGCATTCAAACCGAATACGGTCTCGTGCGGCGCAACGGGAAAACGGCGATTGACCAGGATCGGACCGGTGTCGGCGCCGGCTTCTATTTGATGCCAGGTGATTCCGTACTCGGGCTCGCCGTTCAGCAACGCCCATACCGGCGCATTGAGACCCGCATAGCGAGGCAGAGGACCATCATGAAAGTTGATCGCCAACCGGCTCGGGCGCTCGCGCAACCAGCCTGGCAGCATGCGCAAATTGGTGATGCTGAGCAGGTATTCGAAATTCGCCGCTTCCGGCGCTTCGCGCAATGCCGTGAAATTGTCGTGACACACGATCGCGTGCTGTTCGCACCATTGCGAAATCCGCTTGTTCTCCGCCACCACCGCGCGGATGTCGTGTCCGCGACCCAACAACAGCTCGCAACACTGAATCAACAGCGATTGTTCTCCCAGCACTACAAACGACAACTGTGAACCTACACTCGCCATGGAACCTTCCTCGTTGCTGATCTTCAAGGCGTCGGCACTTGTGCGGAACCGAAGCGGCGCACGCTACCGTAGCGCAGGAAAATGCCGCCGCTTAATTCCGAATAGGAGCCGATGGCCGTGTCGCTGTCGCGCCTGCGATGTTCGACGCGCACATCGAGACCAAGCTTGCGGCCGAGCGGCACATTGAGCTGGCCGCCATAGAATGTTTCGTTGGAGTCGCCGCCCGTCACTGAGAGTTTCTCCCGACTATAAACACCGAACAAACTCACGCTGGAACGCGGGGTGATGTAATGCGTGAATGACGCATGCAAGCTGTCGAAGGTACGCTCCTCTGCCGGCACTACAAGCTCTAGCTCGCGGTGATGTCCGTAGATCAAACTCGCGCCGGTTCGGGGCCGCGCCAGCGTCAGACCGACGTCCATGCTCTGCGTCTCGCGAGGCGCCCCAGTCAGCACCGACGGGTCGTCTGCTATACCCTCCGACGGACGTTCGGGGGTAAACGCCGCACCCGAGGAGGTCGGAAACTCGCGCGTGTAACCCACGAATGCCGAAACGAATGGCGTCAATTTGCGTGTAGCTCGCAAACGCGCCATAGGCCCGCCCTCACTGATATTCGCGCCAGAAACCTGCGCGTAGCCGGCATCCGCCTGGAACCGAGTGCGCACACCCTCGGTGTCGACGCGCAGAAAATATTCACGACGCTCGAAATCCGGGGCGCTAACCCCAAGATCCGACTCGTACGACACATCGTCGAACGCCGCCCCAATGCCAAAAAAAGATCGCTCCGACAAGCGCCGCCCCAAAGTCAGGAGGCCACCGAGCGTTTCGCTATCGAACGCACGCTCGCTGTAGTCGGCAGTCGTGTAGTGCCCTTCCACCAACCCCTCGAATGTGTCGCCAAAACGTAGGCGCCATCGCGGTCCAGTGGAAAGCGTCACCACATTTTCGACATTGCTGGGTGCTGCCGGCCGCAGCAAATCTTCTCGCACCTGATCAAAGGCGCCAGACAACATCCATTCGAATGTCTCCGGAACGATGCCGTAAGAAAACTGGGCGGAGAGTTGGCCAAACTCCTGACTGTCGACACCCGACTCAAAGTAATCCCAGTACCGCATATCGCCAAACACGTCGTAGCGTAAGCGTCCGCTGCTGCGCTGCCCGCGCAAATCCACGCCGGCCACAGCGGCCCCCGCGCTCTGCTCGTCGTCAGCCGTCCGTTGCAGGTTGTCGGAGTAACTGCCGCCCAGCCGAACGCCGTACTCGAGGTCGGCGCCAAACACAGGCGTGCTCACTGCTAGCGCCAGCACGGAGCATGCCGCCCAACCAGTTCGGACGAGAATCGTATTCATGATTATTTCTCTACATTGTAATAGTTGTATCCATAGCCAAGGCCCAGGTAATCCAGTGCCTTAGTGTGCACGGCGGCATTCAATAACAACTTCACGTTGGCGCTTTCGCCGAGTAATTCCAGCGCTTTCAACACGGCGCTCTGCGGTGTGATTTCGGCGCGCACGACCAGCAGAATCTGCCCGGCGAGGGATGCTAGCGCCCGTGCTTCGGTTGTCAGCAGCAATGGCAACGAATCCACCACGACAATGCGGTTCGGTACCGCCAGTAGCTGCTCCATCACTTCGTGCATGCGAGCGCTGGCAAAATATTCGGTGGCATTTTGGTTCGGGCGACCCGCCGGCAGGATCGAAAAGCCTTCGATACTGGTTGTGACGATAAGCGACTGCACGTCCATCGACTCGTCACCGACTGCATCCATCAAGCCGGGGCGATCCGACAAACCGAAAGCACGACTCACGTTGGGACGAATGACATCCGCATCCACCAGCAAAATGGTGTGGTCGGGTTCCACAGCGAGAGACAGCGACAGATGGGCTGCGGAGTAACTCTTGCCGTCGCCTTGCAGAGCACTGGTGACCAACACCAGTCTTCTCATCTCCGTGTTGCGGAACTCCGCAAACAAGCCATGCTTGATATGCCTATATTCGGCTCGTTGCTGCTGTTCCTGGTCGGTCGGCGCACGTAATCCCTTTTCACGCAGGAACGCTTCCGTGATCGTAAGATCAGGCGCCGCCGCGATGCGCGGTAACTCAACAGCAGCAGTGGTTCGTTTGTGCTGCTCGGGAGTCTGCGAAGGTTTAGGAGTCGAACCGATGCTGGCGCGCTCAAGGGCGGTCGGCGCCGCATCGCCACTTTCCCGGGCCTTTTGCAGCGCACGTTCAATCAAACTCATGTTCCACTCCTCACACCAGAAGACTTTGCAGCGCGCGCGCACCGGCATTGCCAAATACGACCAGCGCCACTCCCACTACGACCAAGCCCAGACAGGCCGCAGCGAAAAACACAACCTGCTGACGCACCTGGATCGCAGCATCGGGACGACGCAACAAACTGACTGCACCGAGCACCGGCAGCCCGGTTAGGCGGCTCAGTGATTCCATATCGCCGAATGTGGGCCACAAGAAATGTGGCAGAAGCGCAGCCACGATGCCGCCACCTATGCCGAAAAACAGCGCCATAGCAATGAACAAACTGCGCTTAGGCCACACTGGCGCCATGCCGGCCCGCGGCGGCTCGATCACTTCGAAGCGCACGATTCCGCTCTGGGTGGCGTTGTCCGTGACACGCGCCTTCTCCAAACGACCTACCAGGGTTTCGTATTGCGCTTTGATTACGCTGTAGTCGCGATTCAAGCGAGAGAACTCCTGCTCAACCTCCGGCGCCGAGTCCACGTAGGTGCGCAAACCTGCCATTTCCTTGCGATGCTGCGCGACTGCACCGCGCAGCGAAGCCAGCTCCACTTCCACTTGATTAAGCTGCACTTGAATCGATTGATAGACTGGATTGACATTGAGCGAACGAATCGCCCCGGAACCTGGACGGCCCTGTGCAAGCTCGGCCAGTTCTTTCGCTTCGCGTTCCTTTAATTCCACAATTGTCCGGCGCAAAGCGACTACTTCGGGATGCTTTTCGGTAAAGCGCAACAGGTGCTCTTCAAGTCGCGCTTCACTCTCTTGAATCCGCGCGGAAAGGTCGGAGCCAACTCCGGCGCCACCCGAACCCGATGTAGTCGAGGTACCCGGTACATACTGACGCGCCACGGCCAATTGACGCTGCAGCTCTTCGCGGCGGCTCAGTGCAATAGCCAGATTCGTTTCGGATTGCTGCAATCCGTTCATCTCGGTTTCCAGTCGAGAGAAATAGTCGCCGCGCTCCCCAGGCAACATACCGACATTGTGCTTCTTGAAGTCTGCCAAACGTGCTTCGGCATCCGCCAAGCGTTTTTCCAGCTCGCGAATTTCACTGCCAAGGAAATTTTGTGCTTCATCGGCGCCGCTGCGGTTGCCACTTAAGGTGCCTTCAACGAAGTTGTCGAGCAAGGTTCGCACTACCTCGACGCTCTTGTCTCGATTCGGGTGCTGATAGCTAATCGTGTAGAGGGCCTCTTGCTGCGTATTGCTCGAACCAGCAGCGGCTGCGGTAGCCACGACGGTGATCTGTTTCTGCAAGGCCGACACCAGCGCCTCCTTGCCCGCGGCATCGGTAATGTCGGCATAGAGCTTGGTCTTGGTAGCCACGGCTTCCAGTTGCGGCCTGGACAACAACGCCTCGCGGACCAGAGACAATTGAGCCTGAAAATCCTGCTGAATCGCAATGCCTTCGAGCACCGGCCGCAAAGCCGTACGCGTATCGACGTACACACTCGCCTTAGCTTCGTACCTTTCCGGCAGTAACAACACAATGACCCAAGCCAGGCCACACACGGACCAGGCGACGGCAACAGCCCACCAGCGCCGACGCCATAGCGCGCGCGCATATCCATAAACGGTGGCAAAAACTTCGTTCATTGCATTGACTCTCTAAAACATGGATTGCGGCACGATGAGCACATCGCCCGGCTTGAGTTCGACATTCTGACTCAAATCGCCGTTGTTCATCAGATTACCCAGGCGCACGCGAATCTCCGTTTGCCGTTCTCCGACTTGGCGCACAATCTTGGCTCGATTGGGCGCCGCAAACTCGGTCAATCCGCCGGTGGCAAGTACGATGTCCAGTACCCTCAAGCCCTCACGATAGGGCAGCGCTTGAGGCTGGCGGACCTGACCCACGACTTTGACTGCACTGTAGCTGCTGAGCGCTTGGCTGACGATAACATTGACCTGCGGGGTGAGCACGAACTCCGCAAGCTTCGCCTCAATATCGCGCGCCAATAGCGACGGCGTCTTGCCGATCGCCACCATGTTCTCCACCAAGGGCGTCGAGATCTTGCCGTCCGGCCGCACCGGCACTGTTATGGACAGTTCGGGATTACGCCAAACGAAAATTTGCAGGGTATCGCCCGGACCAACGATGTAGTCAGTGGCATTTGCCCCTGCGGGCAATGCCGGTACCTGGGCCAGAACCACCCCGGCAACACACATCAACACGCTAAACAGAACCGCACGCCAGCACTTAATCATGTTCTTCCACTCCCAAACCATAGCGTTGCCTTGCATTCCGCCCGTTATGGACGACCTACGGCGACCAAAAGAATCCAGCTTAAATCAATACCGCGCTGTGTGCCGTGCGTTTGGGCACATCTGTTAGTCGGGGTTCGAGTGCCCGTCTGTGCTGACGGGCGGGCCCTGTGTTTGTCTGGCCATCGAGCAGTTTCTGCGGAACAACCAAGGGTTGCATCGACAATTCCCGGCCGCCGCATTGACGCGGACCCGGAGCATAGGGCGGCACGTAAAGATGGCATCCAAGCGATAAAACCAAACGTTATAAGATTGGACACCATGTTCCACGCCTGCTCGGGAGCTCCGATTCTAGATATATAGAGGGCCGGAAGCCGTTATACCCGTATGAAACTGTGACGAGACAAACAAAATGGATAGAGATGCACAGAGTAATTTAGTCGACGCAGCCAATATACCAGCGCAAGCAAATGCTCCATCGACCCAACCAAAAATGTCAGCAACCTCAGACGTGAATAGTAATCGCTTTGGCGTAGATACCGTGCTACTGGAAGGCCTATCGTTTCTTGACGTGACGGAACCCCAGTTTGTAGAAATCATCATTGCCGAGCGCACCCAGGGTCGTGGTGGGTGGGTGCTTACCCCCAACTGCGACATCCTCAGGCAGGCGCATAAAGACCCCGAGCTGCATGCTCTGTTCAAACGGGCTGACGCACTGGTTGCAGATGGTATGCCGCTCATCTGGGCAAGCCGCCTGCAAGGAACCCCGCTGCGCGGCGGACGAGTGTGTGGCTCCGATCTGATCTTCAGCATTCCCTCGGCCTGCACGCGCGCAGGCCTGTCGATATTCCTGCTAGGCGGCATGGACGGCAGCGACCAACGGACCGCTGATCTATTGCGAACCAAGTATGCAGGACTACGCATTGCCGGCACCTACTCACCGCCGTTTGGCTTTGAGAAGCAGCCCATTGAATATGAAAACATGCGCAAGGCTGTTAGTGATGCTCAACCGGATATCATTTTTGTTGCTCTCGGGGCTCCTAAGAGCGAACGGCTCATTCAGCAAATCCGTTCGTCTGCGCCTAATGCTTGGTGGATCGGAGTGGGTGCGTCCTTTGAATTTGTCAGCGGCACCCTGAAGCGTGCGCCACGCCTGATGCAACTCACGGGGACCGAGTGGCTGTTCCGCATGATTCAAGATCCCGGCAGGCTGATTCGGCGTTACCTATGGGATGATCTGCCTTACGCTGCGGTGTTATTCACGCATGCGCTGAGACAACGCTTCTCACGGAAAAAACCGGCTCCCAATGAACAGCAGCCGTAAACAAGCTGCGCACTCTCCACACCTCAATCAACGACGTTATTTCATAGTCCGGTCTGCCGGGGCTTAAGGCTGGTACGACCATTGAATATCGCACTGTGCCGGATGAAGTCCCGAAGAAAATACGGAGGATCGGTGTTAGGGCTTCTCTGCAACAACCGTCGTGCCCGCCAGAAAAGGTAGCCGGCCATTACCAAGACATCCGCAAAAGCCGTATATAGGCGTCCATGGTTAAGTACAAAATAGCGGCGGCGCGCTTCAAACCAATAAGCAGGACGGCGTTTCGGTCTTTGATCACGCACCGTAACGCCACTGCTCTGGCCCACAAGATGCACGATACGGCTGGCCGGTACATGCCAGCACCCCCAGCCAGCGCGCTTGGCCCGCAGCGTGAAATCGGTCTCTTCGTAATAAAGAAAGTAGCCCTCATCCAATAGACCGATATCACCGATGACCGCTTTTCGTATCATCATGTGTGCACCAGAGACCCAATCGACTTGGCATGGCTGCTCGGGGATGCCAATACGCGTGAGAAATCGGTTGAACAGACGGTCAAACACGCCTGTGCGTAAATATGCACACAGCTCGCTGGCAGGATTGGGGAACCGAAAACAGCAATGCTGTGGGCTGGCATCAAGATTCTCGCTGCGCCCCCCGGCGATCCCGACATCCGGATGCTCCACCATGAAATCGCGCAGGATACGAAATGCCTCCGGACGTACAATGGTGTCCGGATTGAGCAGCAAGAAATACTCCGCAGCAGGATACGTCGCCAGTGCTGCTCGAATTGCGATGTTGTTTCCGGAAGCGAACCCGCGATTGCTTGGCGCCTGAATGAAAGTCACCCAGCTACTCCAGCCATATTCTAGAATGGCACGACTAACGCGTTCAGCTGCACCATCCTGGGAGTCATTATCGACGACGAAGACATGGCAATTACCCAGCGACAGCACCTCGGGCTCGACTGACCGAAGACAGTCAATCGTCAGCTCCGCTCCCCGCCAGGCAACGATGGACACAACCAGGCGAACTGCCCCTGAGGACTGCCCGGATTCTCTATCACCGGCAGAGACGGTAGTTCCCAATGGGTTTTTTGCAGTGAAATTCACAGACAACTCGATGATAAAAACAGACAGTAGAATGAATACTCGCGCGCGGGTTTTCGCCGCACCCGAATAAAACGTTACTAGATGCAAACGACCCTGTCGATGCAACTAGCGCCATTTTTGCGATTGGAATCGAGGATATTTTTAGATGGGCCCGTCTACCAACCTGCCGCTATGTGTCGATCTGGACGGCACCCTCACTTACACCGACCTGTCGATAGAAAACGTGCTGGCCGTTCTGCGCCGTACGCCCTGGCTACTGGTGCTGATGCCGTTATGGCTACTGCGCGGCAAACATTACTTCAAGGCCGAACTGGCGCGCCGTGCGGATATCGACACCACAGTTCTTCCTTACAACAACGACGTATTGGCACTGCTGCGCCAAACTCGTAGCGAGGGACGTCGTGTGGTTCTAGTCACCGGCAGCAACACCAAATTTGCCGACCAGGTAAGCGACCATCTCAAGCTATTCGATGAAGTGCTTGCCAGCGATGACAATTGCAATCTTACCGGTTCCAGAAAAGCCAAACGGCTGAATGAAGTGTTCGGCGAAAATGGTTACGAGTACGTGGCGAACGGAAGAATCGATCTGGCAATCTGGCGATCCTCAGCTGCAATCGTCACGGTAAATGCAGCGAAAGACGTCGTCCGTGCCTGCGCAACCCTCAACAAACCTCACCGGGACCTGCCGGTAGCACGCCAGCCACTAAAGAGCTGGTTGAAGGCCATACGGATCCACCAGTGGGCAAAAAATGCACTGTTGTTCGTACCGCTGATTACCGCTCATTCCATCTTTGAACCAGCAGCACTGTACAGCGTCTCAATCGCATTCCTGTGTTTTGGTCTGTGCGCTTCCGCAACTTACATTGTTAACGATCTGCTGGACCTTGACTCGGATCGTCACCACCAGAAAAAGAAGTACCGGCCTTTTGCTTCCGGCGCCTTGTCTGTCATTGCTGGAGTATGTGGCTGCGTCGCGATGCTCATCTCCGGCCTGGCACTGGCACTGTTACTACCAATCGGCTTCCAGCTGGCTCTTGCCACTTATATTGTTGTCACTCTGCTGTATTCATTCCGGCTAAAACGTGTGGCCAGTCTGGACGTTTTAACCCTGGCCGGCTTGTACACGCTGCGCGTGATTGCAGGCGCATTCGCCGCAAGCGTCACAGTGTCATTCTGGCTGCTTGCCTTCTCCATGTTTGTGTTCCTCTGCCTGGCGCTGGTTAAACGCGTCGCGGAACTAATTGAACTGCGCGCAAAACAACAGCTTGATGGCAACGTTGCAAGCAAGGTAAAGGGTCGAGAATATAGTACCGAGGACATTCCCATCCTACAGAACCTCGGCGCAACCAGCGGCTACTTGGCAATCCTTGTTCTGGCGCTCTATATAAACAGCCCTGAGGTTGCGCGCTTGTACAACACACCACAGATCTTGTGGCTAATCGCACCACTGATGCTGCTATGGGTAACTCGATTGTGGATCGTTACAACTCGTGGCTACATGAATGAGGATCCAATACTGTTCGCCATCAAGGATCCAGAGACGTGGGTCACTACTGGCGCGACAGCTGTAATTTTGGTCGGCGCCACGCTAGTCGTAATCTAGGGCCATATGGCATGACCATTGCCCCCACCAAGTAGTAGGGCAGGAACTCACCCTAGGCACGGTGCCGGCTGCACCAGCGGCGCCACAGATCAGAACCGAACCAGCCGAGAATGACGACTATCAGAGGTTCAATTTCGAACCTCATTCGATGCGCTTCGCCGAAATTGACAAGGTTGGTTGTTAAAAACACATACCCGAATGTGACCAAAAAGAACCCAAGTATCGCGCGATCTTTCACGGCCTCATTACGCACCATCTTAACCATTGCGACACAAGGAAGCGCAATGATTATGATCGCCAAAAACACACACGCTTCTCGGCCCTTCAAAGCGACAACATCACGAAGCGGCATGTGCTTTAAACTCGACGGAGCGCCAACCTCCCCACGTTCAGACTTGCTCCAAAGCTGATCCATCGCCGCTATGCGGCCGTAAATAAGTGTCGAATAGAGCGCATCCCATGCCTGGACGCGAGACACATTAGCGGACACAAGCCGGTAGTCTGTCGAACTACGAAAAAGAAAATTGGCAAGATTACGGTATACCGAGCCGAGATACACCTCGGGGAAGACTTTGATCACGGTTGCCGCATCACGACCGAAAAGCGAGGATATTCGTATGTAGTCGCGGTTATTAAAGTTGGGTGATCCATCAAATCGAGACTCCATATCCAGAATGGGTACATCCGAATTTTCGTTCGTTCGAAATGACGCCGGATAAGCATTCAGCTGCTGAAACGGCGCACCTTCCGTCAGCGCCGAAACAGCATGTGAGTCTTCCAATTGCTTCCTGGCCTCATCTGTTAGATTCGTATGCGTCATGGTTGCCAAGTTCATGCCAACCCAACTACTGGGACCACTGACACCAAACATGGCAACATTTTTCATGTACAACATGCCGACCAAAGCCACGGCAACAAGTGAAACTGGCAGCGCCAGCCTGCAAAATTGCCGATCACGCCGGAACAAGAACAGCAAGACAGAAAACACTGCCAGCAACCAAATCAAGTGGTAGGCCGAGCGCATCCAACACAGCGCAACCAGAACCAATGAAAACAGCCACATGGTGACTGGGCTCGGCCTCGAGACAAATCGCACCAAGAGATACATAGCACTACTGAGCAAAGCGGTATCAAGGTAGGTGTAGGAAAGCAGATTCTCGTAGACAATCGCAGCTGGGCTACAAACAAACAGACCGGCC
>JANMSB010000373.1:0-6438 GCA_031388915.1 Pseudomonadota bacterium
CTAAGGAAGGTCTGATTAATTCCCTTCTGTCATTTCGACCGAAGGGAGAAATCTGGCAAGTGATTGATAGACAACATCCAGACGAAGAAAGATTTCTCACTGCGTTCGAAATGACAGATTAATCAGACTCTCCCAAACGCCAATGTCCCAACACCAATCCTTCGCCGCACTACGCCATCCCGGCTTTCGCATGTTCTTCATCGGCAACGCCACCGCGATGCTGGCCGACAACATGGAGCACGTCATCAGTTACTGGGTGATGTTCCAGAAATTTCATTCGCCGGCATTGAGCGGCTTTGCAGTGATTTCGCACTGGCTACCGTTCTTGTTGTTCTCAATCCCGGTAGGCGCGTTGACCGACCGCTTCGATCCGCGTCGCATGATTCAGTTGGGCATGTTGTTGTTCATGGGTGTGTCGCTGGCCTGGGGAGTGTTGTTTGCCACCGATACGTTGGAGGTGTGGCATGCCATGGTGTTGCTGGTGTTACACGGCATCGCCGGGGTGTTTTGGAGTGCGCCCTCGCAACTCCTGTTACACGACATCGTCGAACCGCATCAGTTGCAAAGCGCGGTGCGTAGCAATGCCACGGCACGCTATCTCGGTACGGTGCTTGGCCCGGCAGTGGGCAGTGCGTTGTTGTTAGTGCTCACGCCAGCGCAGGCGATGTTTATCAATCTGTTGATCTATCTGCCGTTGCTGCTGTGGTTGTGGAAAGCGCCCTACGGGCCGAAGTTTCGGCTTGAAAAACATATACCGCGCGCTATTGCGGGGTTCGCAGATGTGTTCGCCACATTGCGTGCTGTCGCCAGCAATCCCACCATTGTTTCGATGATCACCTTGTCGGGTTTGGCATCGTTGTTTGTGGGCACGGCCTATCAAGCACTGATGCCGGGCTTTGCCACGATGTTAGGGCACGGTGATCCCGGCCTTGCTTATGGCGTGTTGTTGGCGGCCGATGCGGCCGGTGCGCTCTTGGCTGGGGTGTTGCTGGAGAGTCGCGGTTTATTGCAGCCCAAACCCTTTACCGCATTCTTGCTGGCTGGTCTGTGGTGTGTCTGTTTGATGGTGTTTGCCTTGAGCGGCAACTATCTACTGGCAGTGGCCGTGCTGTTTGCCGCCGGCTTTTTGGAACTGTCGTTCGGCGCCATGTCGCAAACCTTGGTGCAGATCAATGCACCGGCAGAAATTCGCGGCCGCGTAATTGGTGTATTTGTGATGGCGGCGTTGGGGATGCGCACCTTCAGCGGCATTACCGTAGGACTAATGGGCGACGTGGTAGGCATTCGCGGCTCGCTGTCGATGAGTGCGGGGCTGTTACTACTCAGCGTGTTAGCGTTGTATGTATTCAACATGAGACGGGCGCAGCCTGTTTAGAACTTGTTCACGATCTCGCTGAAGGGCGCATTGCGGCGTTAAAACGCTACGAAAAATACTCACGTACTCTGTGTACGCTGCGTTTTTTCGTAGCGTTTTGCCTTGCACTGCCTCCCGTGATCGAGATCGTGAACAGGTTCTTAGTTGTCGCGGCGCAGACGCACCTGCAATTCGGCGCGTTTGTAGTCGATGATCAGCGTATCGAACAGGCCCAGGGCATCCATGCCCAGCAAGATCGCCGGCTTATCGAGCATTCCCCACTGTTCGAATATATGCAGGTCAACAAAGGTCATGCGCAAACTACGAATCTGCAGATCGCCTATCGAAATGGGCGGTACGGCATAACCTTCGCCCCGCTGCGTTTCAGCAGTGGTGCCGGTGATAACGTGGATGTCGGGATCTTTTTGGCGACGCTTAAATAGGGCATCGCGGGTTGCCATGTTGGCAATCGTGGATTGGCCGCCGGTATCGATAATGGCTTTGATGGGCACCGTGCCTAACATGGCGTCGATGATCATTAATCTACCGCGGCTGAACTTTACGGGAATGGTGCGAAAGCCACGCGCGGCGCGCTCGCCATGCGAACGCTTGATCAAGATCATGTCGCTGCTGAAGTCGATGTGAATGCGTTTATCGGCTAAACCCTCAGTGCCGAGCACACCGTCGGCGCCGCCCAATGCGTCAATGAGGATGGGCAATCGCTTGCTCTTTATCAGCAAGTCGCCAATCACCAGCGAGTTGACCTTGATCGTGGGCACGACGGTACTGCCGGTTGCGCCGCGCAGCCGTACGTTGGACGAGGTATCGGGCTGTAGCGCTAATGCCTCTGCAACGCTGGCAATGACACCCGAAGTGGTTGCGCCCGTATCCAGCACCAATCGGAATGGTCCCTTGTCGTTGATATATACCGGCGCCCAGATGCGCCCGATGCGATCGCGACGCGTGGGCGCAACGTAGCGCGGTTCCGGCGCGCTGACGATAACTTCTTCCAGCACGTCGCTGACGACTGGTGGAGTGGTGGGTGCTGCGTCGGGTGTATTTGCGGCAGCCGCTATCGCCACCAGCAAGCAAGTGCCAGCTATCAAACGCAGAAAATTGTCTCGCTTCCTGGACATGGCGTTACCGCTCTAATTTGTCTTGCGCCGATTCATGCGTGGGTGTGTATTACTTGTGCAGCCTACGCTTTTGACAGACTACGCCCGCCATTGTGCAGACACTTAATTATTCCCTCCCCCGCAAGCGGGGGTGGGTTTGGGTGGGGGCATCTTGTAGTGAGCGTTGCTGCAGCGCGGCGTTTCGTCGACGCCCCCATCCTGTCCTTCCCCCGCTGACGCAGGGGAAGGGACGTGCTTTGCGGCAGCACATTAGTTATTACATTCCACTAGTACACCCAACCTGCACCTTCGCCACGCGGATCGGAAGCAGCTTCTACTGCGTTGGCGCCATAGTCCCAAGTGACGATCGCCATATTGCCGTAGTTGCTGCGCAGTTCCCTCAAGCGATGGCCGCGTTGTGTCAGCGCGGCTTGTTCTTCGCTACTCAACGCCTGGGATTCGAAGCTGAGTTCATCGGGCAGGTATTGATGATGAAAGCGCGGCAGCGAGACGACATGCGTGGCGTTGTTGCCGTTCAGCCAATCCAATACCCCCAACAACACCATGCTGATGATGCGACTGCCGCCGGGCGTGCCAAGAATCAATACGCCCTGGTCGGTTTCGACGAAAGTAGGCGTCATGCTGGACAACATGCGCTTGCCGGGTGCAATGGCATTAGCTTCGTTGCCGACCAATTGAAAGGCATTGGCGCTGCCGGGTTTGACCGAGAAATCGTCCATTTCATTGTTCAAGAAAAATCCGGTGCCTTCGACCATCAAGCCGGAACCGAAGCCTAAGTTGACCGTGATGGTCGCGGCAACGCGGTTGCCTTCGGCATCCAACACCGAGAAGTGCGTGGTTTGCGGGCTTTCGTTGCTGGTGTCCGCGAAGCTCGGCAGCGCGGCAGAGGGCGTGGCCTTGTCCAAGCGAATCGAGCTGCGTTGTCCGGCGGCATAGTTGGGATCGGTGAGTAACGTTACCGGCACCGTGACGAAGTCCGGATCACCTAGGTATGCGGCGCGATCACGATACACGCGGCGTAACGCTTCGATGATGAGATGTTTGCGCGTGGCGCTATCCAGTGTATCCAGTGGGTAGCCGGACAAGATGTTCAAGGCATCCAGCAATGCCACGCCGCCAGAGGAAGGCGGCGGCGCAGTGGTAATCCGCGCGCCGCGATAGTTGCCTTTGATCGGGGCGCGTTCGATGACGCGATAGTTGGCGAGATCTTGTTCCGTCCAGATGCCACCTAACTTGCGCACGCCGCTGGCAAGTTGCTTGGCAAATTTGCCTTGATAAAAAGCACGGGCGCCGTGTTTGGCGATCATCTCCAACGTGTTAGCCAACTGCGGCTGGCGAATCACAGTACCCACCGCAGGCACGTCGCCCTTGAGCAGAAAGCTGCGCGAGGCATCGGCCGATTTAGTGAGTTTGTGGCGCGCAAATTCCAGTGTGCCACGCAGGCGTGGATACAGCGGAAAGCCTTGGCGCGCCAGTTTGATCGCCGGTTGCAAGCTGACGCTCAGTGGTAGCCGTCCATAGCGCTCAGCGATGTGGGCCATGCCGGCGACTTCACCGGGAATACCCGCCGCCAGTGCCGTGCCGGTCGATGCTCCTCTGACGACATTGCCTTGAGCGTCCAAGAACATGTCGTGTGTGGCGGCTGCCGGTGCGGTCTCGCGCGCATCCACCATGGTTTCAAACTTATCGGCGGTGCGATGCAGTAAATAAAAGCCGCCGCCGCCCAGTCCCGAACTTTGCGGTTCGACCACCGCTAATGCAGCGGTGACAGCCACTGCCGCATCGAAGGCATTGCCACCTTGTTTGAGAATATCCAGGCCCGCCTGCGTGGCTAGCGGATGGGCGCTGGCAATCGCGGCCTTGCCGGGCGCTTGCTCACCGGCATGAACGCTGACAACAAATAGCAGCGCAACTAAAAACAACGCGCGCCTGGTCACTCGAAATGTAGTCATTACTTGCCGGCTTTGAGTTCGGCCCAACGGGCCTTGAGTGCGGCGACCACGCTGGGATGCACGAACTCGGAGACATCGCCACCGAAGCTGGCGATTTCGCGAATCAAGGTCGACGAAATGAAGTTGTACTGTTCGGTGGGCGTTAGAAACACATAGTCGACTTTATTGCTGAGGTGCCGGCTCATAGTGGCCAGCTGAAATTCAAACTCGAAGTCCGCGACCGCACGCAGACCGCGCACCACCACCGCCGTGCCCAACTGCACAGCGTAATCCACGGTCAGGCCGGTGTAGCCGGTAACGGTTACATTGGGAAATTCGGCTAGGACTTCCTTGGCCATGGCGACGCGCTGTTCCAACGAAAACAACGGCGCTTTACCCGGATTGGCAGCAATGGCCACGGTCACCGAACTGAAAATGGCTGCTGCGCGGCGCACCAGATCGTAGTGACCGTTGGTGATCGGGTCGAAGGTGCCGGGGTACAGGGCTTTGATGGTCATCGTGTGCTCGTGTTCGCGTCGCTGGTACTTATCGTTGGGGTGGTTCGCCGAGCGAGATGATAGCCCACCTGTCCGGCCTGTTTGCTGCGGTGTAGCTGCCAATGTGCCGGCCACCTCGGCCAGGTGGCTGGCGGGCCCAAGCTGGCCGGACATTCGACATAAATCCAGGCGTCGCGATTCAGGCGACCGGGCTGTTCCAGATCGACAAACAAGTCAGCCAGTAACGAGCCCGACTCGGCCGCCGCGAACGGGGGGTCGAGAAAAACTACATCAACGGGTTCTCGCATCTGTTTCAGATAAACGCGCGCATCGCCGCTATGCACTTCGCCAGCGACGCATTGCAGCCGCGCCAAGGTTTCGCGCAGGTAGCGCCCAATCTGTGCTGATTGATCGACGAACACCGCGGACTGTGCACCACGCGACAACGCCTCCAGTCCCAGCGCGCCGCTGCCGGCAAACAAATCCAGACAGCGCGCGCCGACTACCGCCTGTTGTAGCCAGTTGAACAGCGTCTCGCGCACCCGGTCCGGCGTTGGGCGAATCGCGGCGACCTCGGGAAAGTTCAAGCGCGTGCCGCGCCAGCGGCCGCCGATGATGCGCAGGCGATGTGCGCCAGCGGTCGCACCGGTGTGGGAGGGAGTTCGAGGTGAATTCATGAACGGCAAATCATACCGGGTCGCATTGTTTGACCTCGACTTGTGTATGGCCACGGGTGGTAGGGCCAAGTGTGTTGTGCCCGCCCTGGTTGCGCTTACCGGGCTGCGCTTACCGACGTGAGAGTACACCAGCCAAAAAAGCCTATTCCTACAACGAGTATGCCGCTTGTCCTACAAAACAGCCACTCGTTCGCAACGGACAATCTGGGCTGTAGGACTACTTACATGCGTGAGCAATGTATGCCTCTCGTGACCCGCGATCGCAGCAATTTAGCAACTTTCAGTTTGCACAATAGAGCAATCAGAACGCGTGAACGCATGCCGCACAATGAGACCCGGCCGATATCACTGCGCTTACCCACATAAGGGGCCGACACATGGTCTCCGATATGAAATGGTGCGCGGTGAGCAATGAACGTGCCGATCGTCGATGCAGCATTGGCGTGTTGGGAACTCAAGTGCTTTGCAGTTGTGAATTGCGCAAAGAAGGTGTCGGCCACTACTCGATACTGCACAGCTCGATGCTGCACAGCGCTATCAGTTTTCATCTGTTGTTTCCCCAGTTAGCACCTTCCACTAGCCCACTCGCATCACCAGCAAGTGGGCGTCGTTGATTCAATGCGAGGAGCGCTTCGATGCAGTCGAAATCAAGCACAGTGTCCAAACCGAAGGCCAAGGGCCGTGTGGCGCCTGGCTCCAAGGCCGGTATTGCCAAACTGGAAGCGCAGCCGGTACCGCCATCGGATCTGCACACGTTGCTGGAGGCGCTGCGAGCCATGCAGGCGGGCGATTTTTCCATCCGTCTGCCAACCTCAAAAACTGGTGTTGAGGGCAAAATTTGCG
>JANMSB010000377.1:0-6539 GCA_031388915.1 Pseudomonadota bacterium
CTGACTACTTTCCGGAATTGCGGCACATATTGGTTTATCCGGACAGCTTTGTAGTGAACCGGGTTGGTACCGATCCTACTGGTGTGTTGCAAGAGCATCGCCAAGTGCTTGCCGGTGAATCTTGGTCGGAGGGCAAGGTCATCTTGTCCTGGGCCGATGTGCTGTCAGGTGCAGAAGTTATCGATGATGGCCGCAATGTAGTAATTCACGAATTTGCTCATCAACTCGATCAAGAAGACGGGCGAGTCAATGGTGCGCCGTTACTTGGCCGACGCGACTTGCAGCGTTGGTCGGAAGTATTCAGTCACGAGTTTCGCAAGTTGCAGCAGCAGGCAGAGCAGCAACAACCCACCTTGCTTGATCACTATGGCGCTACCGAGCCGGCAGAGTTTTTTGCCGTCGCATCCGAAGTCTTTTTCGAACAAGCGCCGCGCTTGGCTCAGGAACATCCGGCTTTGTATGAGTTGCTGAGCCGCTACTATCGGATCAATCCATTGAGCTGGTAAGCCAGTCGATCTCAGGCCGGCAACCCCAGGCGCGTCAAGAACGAATCGAAGCCGCTGCCTTTGTTGGGGCGTACTCGCGCCGGCATGACAAGTTCAGTGGCTTGCATGTCCTGCGCGGCGAACTTGCCCTGGCGATTGCGCGCCCACAGCGTGGTTAAACCGGGTTGTGCATGATCGAGCAACTGTAAGTTGTTGGCTTCCAAGGCTTGCAATTGCTGCAAGCTGATATCGCGCGAATACACGCCCGGCGCGGTTTGCCATTCCCAAATGCTGTTGCCGCGTTCATCCCAAGTGGCGCGACCCGAGCTGGTTTCCATGGCGAGGTCTGGCGCGTCAATCAAGTCGATATGTGTTTGTTCTACGTTCATGATGGCGATTACCGCTGGCAAGTTAGTTGGAAAGGCAACTACCGTGTTGCAAATACATCGTCTGTCTTGAAGGGCCTATCGGCGCTGACTGATCAGGCTTTACGTATTTTCCGTAGAGGATTTTCGTTTCTAGGTGTATGTCTCAAACCGCTGACAGCGGGTTAGAGCCAGCGGCAAATCTTTGCCGCGCTGTGTGCCTGCGTCACAGGCCGCGTAGGGGCGGACCTATGTGTCCGCCCTTCTTGTTGTACCCCAACATCCAGAACGGGCGGACAGGATGCTTCGGAATCTCCGACGGGGGACATAGGTCCGCCCCTACGGTTTTCAATACGACTTCGCCCACACCACGCGCGTGCGGCTGGGTTTGCCGGTGAACGGACACACGCCCGGTTCGGTGGTCTCTAGCGGGATGCAACGCACGGTCACCGACAGATCGTTCTTAATTTGTTGTTCCAGCTCAACGTCGCCACCGAAGTGGGTCATGGCAAAGCCACCATGCATGGGCGGCGGTTGGTTCGGGTCGTGACGTTCGGGTGTGAAGTAGGCGTAGAACTCGTCCTTGGTATCGATGTTGCGAGTGTGCTCGGCGCGATGCGCCTTGGCGCGCGCCAGCAGCGTGTCGTGCATGTCTTGCAGAATGCCGCTCACGGCGCCGACAAATTCATGGCGATCGATAGTAAGTTTGGTTTTATGCGGTTGATCACGCCGACCAACGAATAGCGCGTTCTTTTCCATGTCGCGCGGGCCGATCTCAATACGCAACGGCACGCCTTTTTTGATCCACTCCCAAATCTTATCGCCGCCGCGCATATCGCGAGCATCGACATTAACGTTGATGTTGCGCTGACCAAAACTTTGCTGGCGTAGTTCTGCCGCAACGCCATTGCAGTATTCCAGCACGCGCGCCCGTTCTTCGTCGTTGCGGAAGATGGGAATGATGACCACATGCGTGGGCGCGAGTTTGGGCGGCAACACCAGGCCATCGTCATCGGAATGGGTCATCAACATGCCGCCGATCAGACGTGTGGAAACGCCCCAACTGGTGGTCCAGGCGTGCTGATGCGCGCCGGTTTGATCCAGAAATTGAATGCCGCTGGCCTTGGCGAAGTTCTGACCCAGGAAGTGGCTGGTACCGGCTTGCAGGGCTTTGCGATCCTGCATCATGGCCTCTATACAGAAAGTCTGTTCGGCGCCCGGGAAGCGTTCGCCGGCGGTTTTCTCGCCCTTGATCACCGGCATGGCCATCCAGTGCTCGGCGAAGTCGGCATACACATCGAGCATCTGCATAGTCTCAAAGACGGCTTCGGGACTGGTTGCATGAGCGGTATGGCCCTCCTGCCACAAGAACTCGGTGGTGCGCAGGAACATGCGGGTGCGCATTTCCCAACGAACCACATTGGCCCATTGATTGATCAGCAGCGGCAAATCGCGATAGCTCTGCACCCAGCGCGAAAAGGCATCGCCGATGATGGTCTCGGAAGTAGGGCGGACGATCAGCGGTTCTTCCAACTCACCGGTGGGCACCAGCTTGCCTTCGGCATTGAGTTCCAGACGATGATGCGTGACCACGGCGCATTCCTTGGCAAAGCCATCGACGTGCGCAGCTTCCTTCTGTAAGAACGACAGCGGAATGAACAGCGGGAAGTAGGCGTTCTGGTGGCCGGTGGCCTTGAATTTGTCGTCCAGCACCCGCTGCATGTTTTCCCACACGGCATAGCCCCAGGGCTTAATCACCATGCAACCGCGCACGGCCGAATTTTCAGCCAGGTCCGCGGCGCGAATGACTTGCTGGTACCACTCCGAGTAGTTCTCATCGCGCGTGGGGGTAATGGCGGTGCGGGGCTTGTTCATCGTATCTCGGGTTCGCTGGGTAAGTGATCGTTGCCTTGTGAGCGGCGCATTGTCCGGCATGTGCCCAATAGTGACAAGAAAGGGGTGACAAGAATTGCTCGTGGGCAGGCGTCAGGCGGCGTCAAAATTGCTTATGCTTGCGTCCCATGTTTGTTCCACAGTCCAAATTACCCCAGATCGGCACCACCATCTTCACGCTGATTACGCAGCGGGCACGCGAGTTGGGGGCCATCAATTTGTCGCAGGGGTTTCCGGACTACGACCCGCCCGAACCATTGCGGGCGCTGCTGGCGCAGGCAGCTCGGGAAGGCATGCACCAGTACGCGCCTATGACCGGCCTCGATGCCTTGCGTGAACAAATTGTCCTGCTGGCGACAGCGCATGGCATCAAGGCCGATGCCGCAGAAGAAGTGACCATCACACTGGGCGCTTCAGAGTCCGTGTTCTCCAGCATTCAGGCGCTAGTGCACGCAGGCGATGAGGTCATCGTGTTCGATCCGGCCTTCGATATCTATGGTCCGGCCATTGCCCTGTGCGGAGCGCGCGCGGTGCATCTGCCGTTGTTGCCGCCGAGCTTCGGTATCGACTGGCAGCGGGTACGCGATGCCATCACGCCGCGCACGCGCCTGATCATCATCAACAGCCCGCACAATCCCACGGGCGCCGTGTTGTCGCGGCATGATCTGGATACGCTGGCAGAACTCGTGCGCGACACACCAATCATGATTCTCAGTGATGAGGTATACGCCAACATGATGTATGACGGCGGCGTGCACCACAGCGTGCAGGCGCAACCGGAACTGCGCGAGCGCAGCATCAGTGTGTTTTCCTTTGGCAAAATGCTGCATGCCACCGGCTGGCGGGTGGGCTATGCCATCGCGCCGCCGCTGATTACTCGTGAGCTACGCCGGGTGCATCAGTTCAACACGTTTTCCATTGCCTATCCGCTGCAATGGGCCATTGCGGAATTTATCCAAGCGTGTCCGGGACACCGCGCAGGCTTGGCTGCGTTTTACCAGACCAAGCGCGACCGGTTTCTCAGCCTGCTGCGCGATTCACGATTCACATGGCAGCCATCGCCCGGTAGTTTCTTCCAGTTGCTGGAGTACAGTGCCATCTCCGATACGGGTGATGTGGAGTTCGCCGAACGCGTGTTGCGTGAGCATGGCGTGGCCTCCATACCACTATCGCCGTTCTGTGATCAGCCCATCGACTATCGTTACCTGCGTTTTTGTTTTGCCAAGCGCGACGAGACATTGCAGCGTGCTGCGGAGCGTTTATGCAAGATTTGAAGGTCACTTTGGTACAGGCTGATTTAGTGTGGCAGGACCCCGCCGCCAATCGCGAGCGTTTCGGCAACTTGATCGAGGGTCTGGCATGCAAAAGTGACTTAGTCGTGCTGCCGGAAATGTTCACCACCGGTTTCAGCATGCAGCCCGAGCAGATGGCGGAACCGGCCGAAGGACCCACACTCGATTGGCTACGCGAACAAGCGGCGCGTGTGCAAAGCGTTATCACCGGCAGTGTTGCAGTGAACGAGGGTGGCCGGTTCTATAACCGGCTGTACTGGGCGAATCCCGATGGCAGCTATCGCCACTATGATAAGCGGCATTTGTTTCGCATGGGTCATGAGCATGAACACTACGCGCCGGGTGCCCAGCCGCTGTTGGTGGAGCTGAAGGGATGGCGCATCTGCCCCATGATTTGTTACGACCTGCGCTTCCCGGTATGGAGTCGGCGTCGTGCGGAGCTTGATTACGACTTGTTGATTTATGTGGCCAATTGGCCAGCGGTGCGTCGCTACCCCTGGCAGACCTTGCTCAAGGCACGCGCCATCGAAAACTTGAGCTACTGTGTGGGTGTCAACCGTGTGGGCAGCGATGGCAATGGCATGGCGCACAGCGGCGATAGTGTGGCATTGGATTTTATGGGGCAGCCTTTGCTAGCGGCACCGGAGCAGGCATGGCAGGGCAGCGTGAGCTTGAGTCATGAGGCACTGAGCAAATTCCGGCAGAAATTTCCCGCACACCTGGATGCGGATGGGTTTCATCTAGCGTAGGGGCAGACCTATGTGTCTGCCCGTCTTACCGACGGTGCCAAGTCAAGCAGGGCAGACAGGATGCTTCGGAATCCCCGGCGGGGGACACAGGTCTGCCCCTACCTATGCTGCCCATGTAGAATCCGCGCCTCTCTAAATTTGTGTTTACCCAATAGAGCATCATCATGGGTCGTATTTTCGAAGTTAGAAAGCACGCGATGTTTGCGCGCTGGAATCGCATGGCCAAGGGCTTCGCCCGCATCGGCAAGGAAATTGCCATCGCGGTACGTAACGGCGGCGGTGATCCGAGTTCCAACCCGGCCCTGCGGCGTGTCATTCAGAACTCGCGCGCGCTCAATATGCCCAAGGACAAAGTGGATGCCGCTATCAAGCGCGCCACCAGTAAGGACGCGACCAGCTACGAAGTGTTGTACTACGAAGGTTATGCACCGCATGGTGTAGCCCTGATGATCGAGTGCGCCACCGATAACCCGACTCGCACCATCGCCAACATTCGCAGCATTTTTAACAAGAGTAAGACTGGTGGCAATCTCGGCACTACCGGTAGCGTGTCATTCATGTTCAAACACATGGGTGTGTTCCGCCTGAATCCCGAAGGCATCGACCAGGACGATCTGGAGTTGTACCTGATCGATCACGGCCTGGAAGAAATGGGGGAGGGCACCGGCGAAAAAGACGAACCGCAACTGGTCGTGCGTTGCGCCTTTGCCGATTTTGGTCAGGTGCAGAAGGCGCTGGAAGATCGTCACATCACGCCGCTATCCGCCGAATCCGAATACATCTGCCAGGTACCAGTTGAACTCGCTGAGCCGCAGTCCACCGAAGCGCTGGAACTGATCGATAAGCTGGAACAGGATGATGATGTGCAGAAGGTTTATCACACGTTGGTTTGAATGAATAATTTCCTGTGAATCCGGTGTCATTCAATGCATTCGCCCGATGGGTGATTGAGATTTATGCATAAGGACCCTTATGCAGCTGTAGGTGGCTTCTTCTGGTCATGGATGGTCTATGGCATTAAGGGATTGCGATATGTGTTGTCATCGAAATACCGGTTACAAATGCAGAAATATTGGAGTGATCATCCGGGGAGTCGGTCACGCATCATTCGGCGAATGACCATTGGTGTGATACTGAATACGGCTATTGCTTGGCTTATTGTTGTAGCGTTACTACGTGGCTGATGGCGTAGAAGCTCGCGTAGGGCGCAATCGTGAGTGCGCCGAATGTCTTACGCACTATGGTACGTAAATAACGTTTGAGTATGGTCGGTTCTCATTGCTGCACAGATCGCGGAAAATGCGGCGCACTCACGAGTGCGCCCTACGTCGGAACTGACCTTCGGTTGAAATGTGCGCAGTTTGGGTGGTGAGGCCCAAACCGCGCATCACGGCCAATTACTACTTCAAATCCGCCGGCACATGCGGCGCAATCAGTTCCAACAACGCGGCATGAACCTTCGGCGCACCGACACAGATGTGGCCTTTGTGCTGGTATTCGCCACCAGAAAGATCGCTGACCATGCCACCGGCTTCGGTGATCATTAGCATGCCGGCGGCGGTGTCCCAGGGGGCCAGGCCCAATTCCCAGAAGCCATCCATACGACCGGCGGCGACGTAGGCTAGGTCCAATGCCGCTGAGCCGGCGCGGCGGATGCCGGCGGCTTTTTGCGTGACGTCCTTGAACATGCCCATGTAGGCATCCAACCACTGCATGTTGGCGCGATAGGGAAAGCCGGTGCCGATCAGCGAGCCT
>JANMSB010000411.1:0-2309 GCA_031388915.1 Pseudomonadota bacterium
GTCATCCAATGGTTGTTCGCCGGCCGCAATTTGATAACTGCCACTACCCGAGGGCCGCGTAAACGTTTGCACGCTGTCGGTTGTCACTGCACCTGAAGGCGACGCGCCGGTGAGTGTGTCCACCGTCAAACCGATGTCGAATTTGCGATCTTCGGTAATCTGATGCGAGACCCCGGCGCGTAGGCTGACGTCCTTTACTCGGCCTTGATCTTCACCGTAGTACAGCAATGCCGAATCGACGATCCAGTCTTTATCACTGAGATCGGCGGCTTGGCTAGGCACCGTGCCCAACAGGCTGCACGCAGCGGCTGCCAGCGAGGCGCCAATGGTTGAGCGTGGGGCGGGTTGTTTTTTTAATTGCATCCGCAACCCCCACCCGCAAAACCGCGGCCGCCACTGGAAGCTTCTTTGCTGAAATAAATGTGTTCGTCGATGGTGGTGTCTAAGCCACGGCTCTGCATATCTGCGCGCGCATGTAAGTCGCGCTGCCACGGCTTGACGCCCATTGAGCTACAGGCGCTTAGTGCGCCCACAAACACGGTGGCCAGCAGCCACCTGCTTAAGGTTCGAGTCATGGATTACTCCTTCAACAGTCGTTCGATTTCTTGTTCGCGTGTTGCCAGTTGGGCTTCACGAAAACCAGCATGTTGTTTGATGATTTTGCCGTTGCGATCCAGCAAGAAACTGGTGGGCATGGCGGTCACATTCAATTGCGTGGCCAAACTGCCCTGTGGGTCATACTCAATGTGGAACTGCGCCGGTGTGGCTTGCAGAAATTCGGTGGCTAGTTGTTTTTCGGTGTCCACATTCACCGCGATGACAGTCAAGCCCCGATCAGCGTATTTCTGTTGCAAGGCATTCATCCAGGGAAACGACTTGCGGCAGGGCACGCACCACGATGCCCAAAAGTCCAACAGCACCACCGTGCCCTTGGCGTTTTGCACGACCGGCAGGCTGGCGATATTCATAGAGGCGACCATCGATGTGGCCACTGGCGCTGCTTGGGCGGTGCCTAAAGCCAAGGCTGCTGCCATCAGCAAAGTATTGAAATAACGCCGAATCTTCCGACCAGAACCACCGCTATGCATGCATTGCTCCCGAAAAGTGGAGAACTCTTGCAAGTCAGACGGGCGGTAGCAGCCGAATCAATCGTGACGACGGTCGCAAAATGAGTTGCCAAGCTGGGTTGTCGACCATGAGCCAAATGAATTCGGCACTTCCAGACGTACAGACCGTCTGCTAATGTCCGGCCAAACCGTAGAGGCACGCCATGAATGCGTCGATCAAATCACTGGGCATCGATCGCCTCGATATCGAGGATCGTCTCAAGTTGGTTGAGGAGATCTGGGACAGCATTGCTGCCGACAGCGACGCCTTGCATCTGACGGAGGCGCAGCGGACCGAGCTTGATCGACGGTTCAATGAATATGAAAAGAATCCCGATCTGGGTTCTCCCTGGCCTGAAGTGAAGGCGCGGATACTCAAGAGGGATTGATCTTGAAACTGATTGTCCGCCCGGATGCGGAAGCAGACATCAACCAGGGATACCTTTGGTATGAGTCGCAACGAGCAGGTCTCGGCGAAGAGTTCATGGCAGAAATATCGTCATCGATGGATGCGGTTCTAGAAGCACCATTTCGCTTTCCGGTCATATTTCTCCGCATGCGGCGCGCGCTGCTGCATCGATTTCCCTACGGAATATTTTTTATTGTTCAAAACGATAGCATCGCCGTTGTCGCAGCCATGCGCTTAACGCGCAATCCTCGAAGGTTGCGGCAACGTGTGGAGTGATTCCGGCCTCATGATTGTTACGCCGATGTCTTCGCCTGATCCGCCGCCCGCCACAAATACCAACTGGCGACCGAACGATACGGCGCCCAGCGCTCACCATAGGCTTGGAGTTGTTTGGGCGTAGGCATCTCGCGTTGGTTGAAGGCGAGCATGTAGCCCTTGCGCACGCCAAAGTCATCAACGGGCAACACATCGGGACGCCCGAGGTTGAACATCAACAACATCTCGACCGTCCAGCGACCGATGCCGCGCACGCTGGAGAGCCGTTCGATAATAGTTTCGTTATCCAGCACCTGTAATGCATGCAGGTCGGGCAGCGTGCCGTCCAGCGTTTTGCCGGCGAGGTCACGCAACGCCAGCATCTTGTTCTGTGACAACCCAGCGCCACGTAACTTGTCGTCGGCACAGCGCATGATGTCCTTGGCTGTAATGCAGCCTTCACCCGAGCGCGGAAACAGATCGCCTACACGTTTGAAGATGGTCGCCGCCGCCTTGCCATGTAATTGTTGATAAACAAT
>JANMSB010000432.1:0-3275 GCA_031388915.1 Pseudomonadota bacterium
TTCATCGATCACGGCTTAGGACTAGCCACCATGTACTGCCACTTAAGCCGCATCGACGTGAAAATCGGCCAGCAAGTAAAACGCGGCGAGGTCATCGGCTTGGTGGGCGCCACCGGTCGCGTCACCGGACCCCATCTGCACTTTGGCGTCTCACTGAACCGCGCGATGGTCGACCCGGCGTTGTTGCTTAAGCAGTAGGGAAAATGTCACCAGAACGATTAGCGCAAACGCCGGCCAGTGCAGACTGAGATTTATCAGATTAAAAACAGACGAGGGTTGATGGTGCAGTGTCCGGTGTGTGAGGGTGTGAATCTGGTGATGTCGGAACGCAGCAGCATCGAGATCGACGACTGCCGAATTGCCGTGGTGTCTGGCTGGATCGAAGCGAGCTGGACAAGATCATCGAGCGTGCGAAGCGAATTGTTTGATTTCGATTGATTCGATGCCACAGCAGCAAGCGGTGTAGTCCATACCACTTGCTAAACCAGCTCCTGAAGTTTTCGCTGGCTAGAGCCAAGAACGGGCCACAACATGGCTAGGCAGCCATCGCAGAACACATAACCCTATGAATAAAGTAACTTTAGTAAATCGACGTATTCGACGTTACCCGCAAGGTTAGCCACTCATCCTGGCTGCGTAGCCATCAAATCAACTGGGCAATGAAGGTCATATCTATCGCCCCCTGGCTCTGTACTCGACTTGTCTAGCGACTTGCACCAAATCGATATGCACAGGAAGTACGTTTCGGGAGTTGACATAGATACCGCCTCAGGATCACCATCAATCTAGCGTCAATCCCGCGTGGTCCACCAAACATGCTAAAGCTATAACTATAAGGACTTTCATTATGAAAACGTTCGCAAGCAGATTGATTTTCGTAGCTGCCGCACTTGGTGGCGCCAGTGTCGCAAGTGCCGCCGCAGTGGCTGTCAGTTGCCCCGGTACGCCTATCACCACAGATCGCGAATTCACGATCACAACAGATCCCGGCACCGCCGCCTGTTTGGCAACGGGTGTAGGTAATCTCAACGGCAATAACGACAGCATCAACCAATTGGGTTACGTCCTGTTGGACAAGTCTGACGACTTGATCTCTGGAGCCCTACTTCAGTCCTTGACCGCCACACCACCTACCAGCGGACTTAGCGGCACCTTCTCCTTCACCGCACCGGGCTACACGGATTTCGTGATTGCCTTCAAATCGGGGCAAGGCGTCCTCGATCCGGATTGGGCTGCGTTCACTCTGCCAAATAACGTGACTTCGGGCAGTTGGACAATCAGTGGCAGCCAGCAACTTTCACATGTCAATCTTTACGGAAAAGTCGTGCCGGTGCCCGCTGCGCTATGGCTGTTTGTTTCAGGACTAGGTGGACTAGCAGGCCTGGCTCGACGCAAAGCATTAACCGTCTAACTCGCTGTCATAAAACAGCGTGGCGGATATTTGAGTTGTTGCGCCACAAACGATCGTGAGTAAATGGTGGGTTGGGTGGGAATCGAACCCACGACCAATGGATTAAAAGTCCAGTGCTCTACCAGCTGAGCTACCAACCCGTGCTTGCGCGAGGGCGCGCATCATACCCGATCAATTCTGTAAATTCACTGCCTGCGTGCGAGTGTTATTACCCGAACAGTTTTCAACCGAATCACGCTTCCTGATACGGCGTGGGATCGGCCACATTGGCCGCGGCAAAGCCCTCGCGGCGCAGGCGGCAAGACTCGCAGCGGCCGCAGGCACGGCCGTGTGTGTCGGCCTGATAACACGACACGGTCTGGCCATAATCCACGCCTAATTGCCGACCGCGCACAATGATTTGCGCCTTGGTGAGGTTGATCAACGGCGCATGCACAGTAAACCGGCTGCTGCCCTCCACGCCCGCCTTGGTGGCGAGGTTGGCCAGTTGTTCGAAAGCGCGAATGAATTCGGGCCGGCAATCGGGATAGCCGGAATAATCCACGGCATTTACGCCAATGAAGATATCGGCACAGTGCAACACTTCGGCCCAGCCCAACGCCAATGACAGAAACACCGTATTGCGCGCCGGCACGTAGGTGATCGGGATGCCGGACTGCGCCACTTCGGGCACGGCAATGCTGCTATCGGTCAGCGCCGAGCCGCCGATGCCGGCGAAGTCGATACGCATGGTGCGATGTTCGGCCGCGCCTAACGCCCGCGCCACGCGATCCGCAGCGAACAATTCGGCACGATGCCGCTGGCCATAGTCGAAACTCACCGCATGACACACAAACCCATCGGCTTGCGCAATGGCCAGCGTGGTGGCGGAATCGAGTCCGCCGGATAACAAAACGACTGCGTGTTTAGTGCTCATGCTTTTAGCCAGGAAAAATAGGTTCGATTGCCAAAGCGCTTCGACTCCGCTCAGCGACCGGAACATAGACTTCCGGTCACCGAGCGGAGTCGAGGTGTCTTAGTAAGATCGGTGAACGCATCACTTGCCCGGTGTCTCGCCCCACAACACCTTGTGCAATTGCACTTGCAGACGCACCGGCAAACGATCACGCAATATCCATTCAGCCAATTGCGTGGGTGGCAACTGCGCATAGCTGCTACTGAACAACACCGTGCAGCGCTCGTTCAATCGATGCTGTTTAACTTGCTCGCAGGCCCAGTCATAGTCGATGCGATCACACAGCACAAACTTCACTTGATCGTGCGGCGTCAACAGTGGCAGGTTCTCGTAACGATTACGCGCCAGCTCACCGCTGCCCGGTGTCTTTAAATCCACCACGCGCGCCACGCGCGCATCGACCGGTGCGATATCCAAGGCGCCGCTGGTTTCCAGCGATACGCGATAACCGGCGTCGCACAGCAATTTAAGCAGAGGAATACAGCCCTTCTGCGCCAGTGGTTCGCCGCCTGTTACACACACATGTTGCACACCATGCGCAGCGACTTGTTGCATCACTTCAGTATTGGCGTGCCACTCACCACCATAAAACGCATATTCGGTATCGCAATAGGTACAGCGCAGCGGACAGCCGGTTAAGCGCACGAACACAGTGGGCCAACCGACCGCATCGGCCTCGCCTTGAATCGACAGGAAGATTTCGGTCAGCTTGACGCGCTCGGTGACCGGAAGGGCGTCGCCGCTGCTACCGACCGCCGGCTCGAATGTAGACATGGCGAGTGTGGACATGGGATGACGACACAGCGTAGCTGTTAGGGTCTAGCGGCCTTCCGCCGTCATCTTGGCCAGACGCTGCTGCGCCAGTTTGGCCGAGTTGCTGTCTGGAAATTGATCTGCCACCCGCGTAAG
>JANMSB010000458.1:0-5286 GCA_031388915.1 Pseudomonadota bacterium
TAAAGGTATTCGCCTCTGCTGATCTAAAGCGCATCGTCAGCCAAGCCGTGCACGCGGCGGCCGCGCGTTCGGCGGAGTTGGCCAAACAATAGTAGGGCTGGGCATGCCACCGGCCCGAGCATGTTGACCATCTATGCCACACATCCTGATTGTCGAAGACGAACCTAGCATCGCCGACACGCTGCTGTTCGCGTTAGGCGAGGAAGGTCACAGCACGCAATGGCTGCCACTGGCCGGCAGTGCACTCGATTACCTTGCCAGCCACGCTGTCGACCTGGTGATTCTCGATGTCGGCCTGCCCGACATGAGCGGCTTCGAAGCCTGCAAGCAATTGCGCCGCAGCTCCCAGGTTCCGGTGCTATTTCTAACCGCGCGCGGCAACGAAATCGACCGTGTGGTCGGACTAGAAATTGGTGCGGATGACTACGTGGTTAAGCCCTTTAGTCCACGCGAAGTGTGCGCACGGGTGCGCACCATACTCAAACGCACGGCACCGACGACACACACGGCACGATCAAGCGAGTTTCAAGTCGATCAGGAACGTCTGCTGATTCACTACCGCCAACAGGTGCTGTCGCTCACACGGCATGAATTTCAGTTGCTCGCGTCGCTCATCAGCCAGCCAGAACGTGTACTGAGTCGCGAGCAACTCCTACAAGCCGCCGGGGTGCCCGCCGAAGTCGGCTATGAACGCAACATCGACAGCCACATCAAGGCTTTGCGCGCCAAGCTCAAGCAGATCAATCCACAGCGCGACCCTATTCAAACCCATCGCGGCTTTGGGTACAGCTACCAGCCGGAACAGCCTTGAGGAACCTCTGCTTAACCTACTGCGCTCGACATCTTGCGTGCGTACGGTGCTCGGAATCCTCATTTATGCTCGATAAACTCCGGTTCCTGCGCTCCGATCGCGCGCAACCTGACTTCGCTCGCGACGGTTAATCAGAGGTTCTTTGATGCGTATGTCGCTCAGCATTCGCCTGTTCCTGGCGTACTGCCTGTTTGTGGCAGCCAGCGGCTACTTCGTGCTCACCACCGTCAGCGACCAGATCAAACCCGGCATTCGTCAGTCCACCGAAGAAACCCTGGTGGACACCGCCAACCTGCTGGCCGAGTTGTTACGTGAAGACGTAAAGAACGGCGCGCTCGATCAAAGCCGCCTGCCTGATCTGCTTAGCGCCTATGGTCGGCGCGACCCACAGGCCAGCATCTGGGGCATGGACAAACACACCGTTAGTCATCGCATCTACGTCACTAATGACACAGGCATTGTGTTATTCGATTCCAGCGGTCAGGCCGTGGGCATGGATTACTCGCGTTGGAACGATGTCTACAGAACACTACGTGGCCAGTACGGTGCGCGCACGACAAAGGACATACCGGGTGACGAGAGCTCCACCGTCATGCATGTGGCCGCTCCGATCATGGCTGGCAATCGCATCATCGGCGTGGTCACCGTCGCCAAGCCCAATCGAACGCTACAACCGTACATCGAACGCACGCAACGACGCCTGACTTGGCTGGGCAGCGGCTTGATTGTCGTGGGCCTGCTGGCCGGCGCACTGATTTCATGGTGGCTGAGCAATGCCATCGGCAAAGTCACGCAGTACGCGCAGCGTGTCAGCCAGGGCCAGCGTGTGTCAGTCCCAAAATCCACCAGTCACGAACTGCAACAACTGGCCAGCGCCGTGGACAGCATGCGCGTACAACTGGAAGGCAAGGCCTATGTGGAGCGATACGTGCAAACCCTCACGCATGAACTGAAAAGCCCGCTCACTGCCATTCATGGTGCGGCAGAATTGCTGCGCCGTGAACTGCCCGCAGAACAGCGCGAGCGATTCCTCAACAACATCGACACTGAAACTGCGCGCCTGCAACAGATGGTGGAGCGACTACTCCAACTGGCCATGGTGGAACAGCGACAGAGCTTGGAAGAACACACCGTCATTGCACTGCGCCCGTTACTGGATGAACTCATTCAAACGCACGCCGCCCGAATTCACAGCGCCGACTTGAAGGTCAGCAACGAAGTCAGCGACGCATTGAACATGCACGGTGAACGCTTCTTATTGCGACAAGCGCTCAGCAACTTGCTCGACAACGCCCTGGACTTCACCCCACCCGGCGGATGCATCGTGTGGCGCGCCGACCACCAGCGCGCACAACTCATCATCACACTCACCAATCAAGGCGAGTCTATCCCAGAGTTCGCATTGCCCCGCCTGACCGAACGCTTCTTCTCCCTACCTCGCCCCCACACCGGCCGCAAAAGCACCGGTCTCGGCCTTAACTTCGTACAGGAAGTGGCGGAGCTGCATGGCGGATCGGTGCGGGTGTTTAACAGCGATGAGGGAGTGGTGGCGGAGTTGAGGTTGGCCACACACTAAGACGGTGTAGTGCGCTGCGCTTACTACGCGCTACGCGGCCCTCCTACATCAGCCTGATCGACACACCTCCATCCACGATCATCGGACTGCCAGTCATAAATGAAGCCCGATCAGACAGCAGAAACAGAGCCGCCTGCGCAATTTCATCAGGACTTGCCATCCGCTTCATCGGATGCAGTTTCGCGATCAGATCTAGTACGGCAGGGTCGCTGCCTCCCATCGGCGTGTGCGTGCCACCTGGCAACAGAGCATTGATACGAATTCCATCTGCGGCGTGATCCGATGCCAACGATTGCGTTAGCCCGATCAGTCCCGCTTTAGAGGCCGCATAGGCTCCCATTCCCGGCATTCCGCCGTTGCTGAAACCCACAAATGAGGAGGTAAATACGATGGAACCCCGCCCGCGTTTCTGCATCGCTGGAATCTGGGCTTTCGCCGCGAGGAACGCGCTGGTCAAGTTGACCGCTATGACTTCATTCCATTGCTCAACCGTCATGGTCGCGACAGGAGCCATGACACCCATCGTCCCCACATTGTTGAACGCAGCGTCCAATCCACCATAAGACTGCACGGCCATATCGACAAGTGCGTCGGCGTAGTTGTGATCTCTCACGTCGCCCGCCAATGCCACGGCCCTGCCACCTGCCTGAACAATGCTCGCCGTCACCACGTCCAGTTCTGTAGTACGGCGCGCGCCGAGCACTACGCAAGCCCCCTCCGCGGCGAACAGCTTGGCTGCGGCAGCGCCGATACCGCTACTTGCCCCACTGACAATGACGACTCTGTCGCTCAACACCATGTTCCGCCCTCCAAAAGTTTTCGAGCGGAAACTATGCCAGCGCGGTGTATCGACCCACCACCCGTTTCTTGCTATTGCGAACAATAGAAAGGCTGGCGCTATTACCGTATTCAGGCAGTCAGCCGGCGTACCTTAGCATCCCCTTCGAGCCCAAATCGTCTCTCACTCGGCAAGCACACCGGGCATTCCGCACCACGCACACAACCTCATCTCCACGCACTCTCCACACTCCCTCCACCTAGCCGCCAGTCGGCATCCGCACACTACCTCTCGTTCCACAACATGGGAGATGCGTAATGCGTGGTTTGATGTACAAGCTCTTAACGGCGGGCGTATTGATTGTTGTCTTGTTGTTTTCCCTGAGCACTATTCGCGGCCTGGTGAGCGAGCGGCAGGCGCTGCGCGATCAGGTGGTGCAGGACATTGCGCGTAGTTCCAGTTACAAACAGCAGCTAACCGGGCCGATGCTGGTAGTGCCATATCGGCGCGTGATTCGTGAGTGGCAGGAACAAGAGGCTTTAAAGCAACGAGTATTGAAGGAACGTACAGTCACGGGTCAACTGTTCTTCCTGCCGGAAACCTTCAAGCTGGATGGCGAGATCAAAACTGAGCTGCGTTCGCGCGGCCTGTATCAGGCGCGTCTGTATCACGCCAATAACAAGCTCAGCGGCGTATTCGAGGTACCGGCGCAGTACGGCGTCACGGTAGATGTGGCGGACTATCAATTTGAGCCGGCATATCTAGCCATCGGCATCAGCGACATTCGCGGTATCGAAAATGCGTTGACCTTGCAGATCAATGGCCAACGCTTGAAGGTCAATCCGGGGTCGCGCACAGAGCTGTTAGGCGCCGGTGTGCATGCGCCGATCCCATTGAGTGTTGCCAGCAACCCAGCACGCCTTGAGTTTGCAGTCGATCTGCAATTACAAGGCACGGAACAGATCGACATCACCCCCGTGGGGCGCGACAGCCAAGTGACGCTGCGTTCGGATTGGCCGCATCCCGGCTTTATCGGCGATTACTTGCCGGCGCAGCGCAACATCACCGACAAGGGCTTCAGCGCCCAGTGGCAAACCTCATTCTTCTCCACCAACCTGGAAGAGATTCTGCGCAAGTGCAACCCGACCGCCGAGTGCACCGAATTCAAAGCGCGTCGTTTTGGCGTGAGTTTCATCGATCCGGTGGATCAATATCTGAAGAGCGAACGCGCCATCAAGTACGCGCTGTTGTTTATCACGCTGACCTTCGCCGGGTTCTTCCTGTTCGAGGTACTGAAGAAGTTGCAGGTGCATCCCATTCAATATGGGCTGGTGGGACTGGCGCTGGCGGTGTTTTATTTGTTGTTGATTTCGCTGTCCGAACACCTGGGTTTTGCGCTGGCCTACACCGCCTCGGCAACCGCCTGCGTCGCCTTGTTGACTGTTTACATCGGTAGTGTGCTGGGCAGCATCCTGCGCGGCGCGAGCTTTGGCGGTGCACTGGCCGCACTCTATGGGCTGTTGTATGGCCTGCTCAGCTCGGAAGACTACGCGCTGCTAATGGGTTCACTGCTGGTGTTCGCGCTGCTCAGCACCGCCATGCTGCTCACACGCAAGGTCAACTGGTTCCAGATCGCCAACTTCAGAGAGTCATCGGCGAATTGATCTCAGGGTCACATTGATCTCAGAGACACGGGTGGCCTGAGGGCCGCCTGTGTCGTTGTGAAGCGCATCACCTTAGCTACGCGCATCGAGTGTGAGTGCTTGCTCACATACCGCTCGTGAACTGCGTTCCACACCATCAACCATTCCCCCGACGCCACGTGGGGGAAACGCTGATGTTTGACTGAGTTATCCGTGAGTGCCGGCTCACTGTGCAAATTTTCCTGCGGTTTACGGTGCGCACACTCTAGCCACGCCGCCGGCGCGCTCTAGGCTGAATCCATGCTGTGCAGCAAATGCGTGAGTCCGCTGCCGCGATAAGCACGTTTCGGTCATCCGACTACATATCCAACTACAGAGGCTTTGCATGCGACACACCACAAAGACATGGGCAGCGACTGGCATCGCCGCCTTGATGATAGTTACTTCCGGTTGCAGCGGCGGTTCCAGTAGCGCCGAC
>JANMSB010000482.1:0-2689 GCA_031388915.1 Pseudomonadota bacterium
ATGGTTCGAGGCATGGCCTGGCGTGTGAATGGCGCGCAGCGTACTGTCGCCGGGTAGAACAAACCGTTCACCACCTTGCAACAGATGATCGGGTGCGAAGCTCGCATCCTGCCACTCAGGATGCGCCGGCAATCGGCCGTACATCACTGCGCCCGTTTTTTGTTTGAGCAAGGCAGCGGCTGGTGAGTGATCCATGTGTGTGTGAGTGACGAAGATCCAACGAACCGTGCCCGGCGCTGCTGCCAGCAAAGCATCGACATGCTTAACGTCCAACGGACCAGGATCAATAACTGCCCATTCGTTCTGCACGCCACCGCCAACCAAGTAACTATTGGTACCTGGGCCGGTCATCACGCTACCGTTGTTGGCCGTCACGCGGATCACCCGCGACGATAATTGCACTGCGCACCCTGGTTGGATTTCGCATGACACATTACCCAAGCCATGCGGATCGAGGCGGACCACTTCGGCGTACGCGCTTTCGTCGGGCAGCACCGTGCGCTTACCGATGCTACTCATGGCCCGATATGGACGAGTGGTGCGAATCTCGCGTGGCTGCCGTGCCCAATCAAGCACGGTCTGCGCAGTGTCGAAGCGCGACAGCGTCATCAGCGTCTGCCGTGTCGCGCCGATCAATTTGAAAACGTCACCGCGCGCCAATACCTCGACAGGGCGAATCCACTGTTCCTCCACTAACTCACCGCCATCGTTCGCAGCGACTTGACCGTCCGGTGCGGCAGCTAGAAAAAAGCGCGTATCGAATCGCTTCGGTGAGCCCAGTGGCGTGATCCAATGACTGAAGTACACCAACTGGTCTACCGCAAGCTGCAATCCAGCTTCATGACACAACGCGTTCCAACTAAGCTCACGGCGCAACAGCCTGTCGCGCCAGCCGGACATCAATGCGCTGTGGTTATCGTTG
The DNA here is from genome assembly GCA_031388915.1 of Pseudomonadota bacterium. Lineage (GTDB taxonomy): Bacteria > Pseudomonadota > Gammaproteobacteria > Steroidobacterales > Steroidobacteraceae > CAILZL01. Next base: position 923 of record JANMSB010000482.1, read on the forward strand.
GTAAGCAGCAGCCCGGTCTCTTCAAAACACTCGCGAATCGCAGCGACATAGAAGTCGAGCCCACCCTGCGCAATGCCCAACACGCGGCTGGCGGATTCATCGTCCATCCCTGGGCAGAAGTGATGCGCTTGGCGGTCACCCGCATCGACCTTGCCGCCGGGAAATACCCATACCCCGCTGGTGTAGTCGTTCTGCTCACTTCGCCGCAGCAACAACACTTCCATGCCCAGTGATCCGTCTCGCACCAGCGCCAGTGTGGCGGATGGGATCGGGGGGCGACTGCTCAGCAAAGTGGGGTTGGGATGAACGGTGGTCATAAGGCTAGGGTTGACCAATACGACGTGCTTGGCAAGCTCGCCGTGGGCGATTTCATGTGGCGTTACCGTGCGGCGGAAATCAAAAAGCGTGATGAAGGTAGTTAGTTTTCTCTGCGGCTTACCGGCTTAATGACGCCCGGTTAGCCCGCGCCATCCCGGCACGGGCGAGCTCCGCCATGAAAGCCATCTTCATAGACATTGCGATCGACAAGGCCGATACCACCCAACAGCGCCAAGCCCTACTGGCGCTGCGAGATACCGTGGCGGCTTACCAGACGGCGAATACCACATTTGCCGAGCGCATCAACACCAGCAAGTATCGACGTGACGAAGCACCTACCAAGGGGCTCCAATGATCACATCAATGCGGATCAATAGCGAGGTTACGCCGACTGCTGAAGACGACCTGTGTTCCAGTCACACCAACGATGACATCGCCGCACCATACACCTGGCTCGATAATCATGCCGACTCAGACAACAAGCCGGCGGAAGAGGACATCGACTTTGTTTACATCGACAACATACCGACGCTGCATGACGTCTTCGAGCCGTCTTCCACACTCAGTCAGGATGACAGCGATGATAGTGAGCAGATGGATGAAAGCGTGTTCTGGGATCCCGGCGACGACATGCTGGAGTTGCAGCCGCCTGCCTTGATGGCTGACTCTGCGGTGCCGGTGGAGATCGAGGAACCTTACCTTGATCATCACAGCGACAAGGGTTCAGTGCCTGCGGATCACCACAGCGCTTCAAGTCAAGCGACGATGAAAAGCATGGAAGATGTTTTTAATCTGGCGCGCTATGAACCGGCGCAGTTGCGCAGCGCCTTGATAGTGCTGGCGTGGGCCTTCCAGGTTATAGCCGTTGCCGCTTTATGGAAGGCTATTGATGACCGGGTGATTGCCATGGCGCTGGTGCCAGCGGTGGTGTATTCGTTCATTGGCGTAGTGGCGTACCTGCTTGGCATGAAATATCTCAGATCCTATTTCGCCGAGCTGCGCGTCACCGAAAGCGATTGGTTGCGCAGCGAACAGGTGTTGGCCGCAGCGGATGATGGCGTCATCCTCATCACCAAGTTTGGCACGGCTCACCTGATCTGGGAGAGGTTGCTGGGCGTGGCGCAGGACAACGACCACTACTATTTTCTCATCGCACCCAATCAGGGATTCATGGTGCCCAAACAAGCCGTCAGAGATCCCGCCCTGCAAATCAGAATCGATGACCTGGCCAGTCTTACCAAGGCCAAGGCGTTGCAAGGCATTTGACAGGATTGTTGTGGGTGCTGTAACGGAGCGCCCCGCTACGAAATCTGGCGTATTGACGGTTGTACATACATCGGCTAGCCTTTGATTATGCGTGAAATTTTGAATGGATTCGATTGGGATGCGGGCAACATGGAAAAGTGCTGCAAGCACGGTGTAACGCTTGCAGAGATCGAGTCCCTGTTT
>JANMSB010000237.1:0-16433 GCA_031388915.1 Pseudomonadota bacterium
TGCACGTTGACGCTGATCTTCCTGGGCTGCGCTTGCGCCGCCTTGGGAATATGCAGCTTCAACACACCATGCTTAAACTCGGCACTGACTTTCTCGCCATCGAGTTCTTTGGACAGCGTGAACGCGCGGCGGAAGCGCGGCAGGCTGATCTCGCCGTGAGTGACCTGCATGCCTTCAGGCACGGTCAGACCAAGCTCGCCTTCGATAGTCAGCGTATCGCTTTCCACACTGAGGGATAGTTTGTCCTTGGGCACGCCCGGCAGATCGGCATACAAGGTGATGCCGCTAGCGTCTTCCAGCACGTTGACCGGCGGGGTCATGTACGCATCGTCGCGTTTGGCAGGACTACTGCTGCGGTTAGTGACGTTGGTGTTGCTCATGGTGTTGTCCTCAAATTCACTTCAATAGGAACCGTTACTGGATGGTGATGCGTCGCGGCTGCGCGGCCTTGCGTCGTTGCACGCTGATTTGCAGCACGCCATCGCGATAGCTGGCCTGCACGGCGTCGGGATCGGCATCTTCCGGCAGCGTTACGACGCGGCGGAACTTGCCGACAAAGCGTTCGTCAATGTGCAGGTTGATCTTGTCGTCCTTGGCAGGCACATCGCTCTTGCGCTCACCCGCAATAGTCAACACACCCTTTTCTATGTTCACATCGATACTGTTGGGATCGATGCCGGGCGCGAAGCAGTACACCTCCACCGATTCAGGCGTTGTACCGACGTTCATTGCTGGGTAGCCGCCGCGCGCCAGGCCGCGAATACTCGGCGAGACATCAAATGCTTGTTGCATTTCACGCTGCAGACGGTCGAGTTCCGAAAATACATCACGGGGAAACAAGCTTCTGTACATGGTCTTATCCTCCACACGAATTGAGTCTGGCTTCGCAAAGGGCGTGGCCGTGCCGCGCCTGATGCACCCGATGTAGGGACGGGCTAATTTTTTTCAAGGCATTGAATTTTGCATACCGTGCCCTCATGTGTTTGTCGATTGGATTGAAAGTAATCGCAATGCTAAAGTCGCTTCGACTCCGCTCAGCGACCGGCAGCGCGCCGTTCCGGTCGCTGAGCTTGTCCCAGAGGGATGACCTTCGGCCTTTGAAGCGTTAGTCGACCTGTCGGTGCAGCACAGACTTCGGGAGTCCACATGCAGTTCAAGGACTACTACGCCAGCCTAGGCATAAAGCGCGATGCCACAGCGGACGAGGTCAAGAAAGCCTTCCGCAAGCTGGCGCGCAAATACCATCCGGATGTGTCCAAAGAACCGGATGCCGAAGCGCGCATGAAGGAAATCAATGAAGCCAACGCAGTGTTGTCCGACACGGAGAAGCGCGCTGCCTACGATCAACTGGGCAGCAACTATCAATCTGGCCAGGATTTCAGACCGCCACCGGACTGGGATGCAGGATTTGAATATTCCGAACATCGACGCGGTGGCGGTGCAGACTTCAGCGATTTCTTCGAACAACTGTTTGGCCGCATGGGTGGCCACGGTGGCGGTCAACCCGGTGGCTTTCAAATGCGCGGCGAAGATCACCACGCCAAGGTGCTGCTGGATATCCAGGACAGCTTCACCGGCGCCACCAAACAAATCACTTTGCGTACCGCGCAGATCGATGCGCAAGGTCGACCCACGGTGGTGCCACGCGCATTGAATGTGAAAATCCCCACGGGGGTGAGCGCCGGGCAAACCATTCGCCTTGCCGGACAGGGCAGCGCAGGACATGGTGGCGCACCCGCAGGCGATTTGTTGCTGGAAGTGCAATTTCATCCACATGCACGACTGCGTTGCGAAGGACGCGATTTGCACATGACGTTACGGGTCGCGCCGTGGGAAGCGGCGCTCGGCAGCGCGCTAACGGTGGATCTACCGGACAGCAGTATCAAGGTGCGCGTCCCCGCCGGCGCGCAAAGCGGCCAGCAATTGCGCGTGCGTGGCAAAGGCATTCCCAGCACGCCGCCCGGCAATTTGTTGCTCGACATTCAAGTGGTGTTGCCACCAGCGGATGAACCCAAGGCACGCGAGCTATACGAAACCATGGCGCGTGAACTGAACTTCAATCCACGCCAGGAGGCCGGTACTCATGTCTAACGACCACACCGAAGTATTGATTGGCGTGCTGGTAGAAGACTCGTGGCTGCCGCTGGAGCAAGTCGCCGCCGCGTGCACCGTGGAACCCGATTGGTTGCTGCGTCACATCGAAGAAGGCTTGTTGCCTGGCGCCACCAGCATCTCCGGTACCTGGCATTTATCGAGCGCCGGCTTACAACGCGCGCGCCGCATGCGACAACTGGAACGCGACTTCGACGCCGGCCCGGAGTTGGCGGCCCTGGTCAGCGATATGTTGGAGGAGTTGGATTCGCTACGGCGCAGATTACAGCTGTAGGGGCGGACCTATGTGTCCGCCCGTCTTGAACCTGCGAAACAAACTTTGACTCGGATGGGCGAACACATAGGCTCGCCCCTACGATGAATCAAGCCGCCACGCTCGCCTCTTCGGCAGGCGCGGAAGTGCGAATCAGATGATCAAACGCACTGAGTGCCGCTTTAGAGCCCTCACCCATGGCGATGATGATTTGCTTGTACGGCGTAGTGGTGACATCGCCAGCTGCGAACACGCCCGGCACGGAGGTCTGGCCTTTCACATCCACTTCTATCTCACCGCGCGGGCTCAAGGCGACAGTGCCCTTCAGCCAATCGGTGTTGGGCAACAAACCAATCTGCACGAATACGCCGTCCAATTCGACGCGATGCACTTCATGGCTGCCACGATCGCGATAACTCAGTGCATTCACCTTACCACCCGCGCCATGCACTTCGGAAGTTTGTGCCGAGACGATCACGCGCACGTTCGGCAAGCTGCGCAACTTGCGTTGCAACACTTCATCGGCGCGCAACTTGCCGTCGAATTCGATCAACGTGACGTGAGCAACAATGCCGGCCAAGTCAATCGCAGCTTCCACACCAGAATTGCCACCGCCGATCACAGCAACACGTTTGCCTTTAAACAGCGGACCATCGCAGTGCGGGCAGTAAGCCACGCCACGACCGCGATACTCGCGCTCACCCGGCACGTTCATTTCGCGCCAGCGTGCGCCGGTGGCGATCACAATGCTCTTGCTCTTCAGGGCCGCACCGCTGGCCAGCTTCACGGTAAGCAAACCGTTTTCGTCGGCTGGCAACAGGGCTTCGGCGCGTTGCAGATTCATGATGTCCACGTCGTAACTCCTGACGTGCTCTTCCAACTGTGCCGCCAACTTCGGACCTTCGGTTGCTTTGACCGAGATGAAGTTTTCAATACCCATGGTGTCGAGCACCTGGCCGCCAAAGCGTTCGGCGACTACGCCAGTGCGTATGCCCTTGCGTGCTGCATAAATTGCGGCTGATGCGCCGGCAGGACCACCACCCACTACCAACACATCAAACGCTTCTTTGGCATTGAGCTGTTCAGCCGCGCGGGCACCGGCATTGTTATCGAGCTTGGCGATGACCTCTTCCGCCGTCATGCGACCTTGCGCAAACGGCTGGCCATTCAAATAAACGGATGGCACCGCCATGATCTGCTTGGACTCCACTTCCTGCTGGAATAGCGCGCCATCAATCATGGTGTTGCTGATGTTAGGGTTGAGCACCGCCATCAGGTTCAGCGCTTGCACAACCTCCGGGCAGTTCTGGCAAGTCAGCGAAATATAGGTTTCGAACTTGAACTCGCCTTTTAACGACTTGATCTGGTCGATGATTGCATCGTCGATCTTGGGCGGATAACCACCCACTTGCAGCAGCGCCAGCACCAACGAGGTGAACTCGTGGCCCATCGGAATGCCGGCGAAACGAATGCTCATGTCTGAACCGACGCGGTTCAAGGCGAACGACGGCTTGCGCTCGGCATCGTCACGGCGTTGTTCCAGGGTAATCAAACTGGACAGCGAGGCTACCTCTTCCAGCAGCGTCAGCATTTCGCGCGACGCATCGCTGTCGTCCAACGAAGCCACCATCTCGACGGGTTGGGTCACGCGTTCGAGATAGCTTTGCAACTGTTGTTTGAGATTCGCGTCGAGCATGGATCACCTATATCGCGGCTTGTTTCTACTGTAGGGGCAGACCTGCGTGTCTGCCCTCCGGCTGAGTCGCCAGATGGGCGAACACATGGGTTCGCCCCTACACACATGGAACGTCCGAGCTTAGATCTTGCCAACCAGATCCAACGAAGGCGACAGCGTCTTGGCGCCCGGGGTCCACTTGGCGGGGCACACTTCGCCAGGATGCGCAGCAACGTATTGCGCGGCTTGCACTTTACGCAGCAGTTCCTTGGCGTCGCGGCCGATGCCGAGGTCATGGATTTCGGCAACTTTGATCTCACCTGCAGGATTCACCACGAAGGTGCCGCGCAGCGCGAGGCCGGCGTCTTCGATCAGCACCTCGAAGTTACGGCTGATGGCGTGAGTAGGATCGCCTAGCATCACGTACTTGATCTTCTTGATGGTATCGGAAGCATCGTGCCAGGCCTTGTGGGTGAAGTGCGTATCGGTAGACACGCTGTACACTTCCACGCCCAGCTTCTGGAATTCAGGATAGACATCGGCCACGTCGCCCAACTCGGTGGGGCAAACGAAGGTGAAGTCAGCCGGATAGAAGAAAAATATCGACCACTTGCCTTTCAGATTGGCTTCGGTCACGTCCACGAACTTGCCATTGTGGTAAGCGGTGGTCTTAAAAGGCTTGACAGTAGTATTGATCAACGAGCTCATTCGAATTTCTCCATGGATTGAACAAGGGCAATCTGCCTTGTGGGGGCGAACAGTATAGGCCGCAGCGGGCGGACGCCAATTGATAGAACTGCGACACCCCATAGGTACTCCCTATGGAAACCGTCCCGGGCCGGACAACTGCTAAGATGCGCGCCCATTTCCCGGCACTTGCACCCTCATGGCCATTCAGATGCGCCCTCACCGCCCGGTCCGTGGCGTTCTGCTGAAACTCGCCTCCGTCGTGCTGCTGTCGAGCATGGCGGCCTGCGTGAAATATCTGGGGCGCGACATTCCGGTGGGAGAAACTATCTTCTTGCGAGGTTTGATTGCGGTGTTGGCCTTGGCGCTGATCGCCCGTCAAACCTTGGGCCTACAAGTGCTGAAAACCGACAACTGGCCGCGCCATGCACTGCGTTCGCTATCCGGCACCCTCAGCATGTTTTGTTTGTTCACCGCGCTGACCATGATTCCGCTGGCGGACGTCACCACCATCGCGTTCACCTCACCCATGTTTGTGACTCTGCTGGCCATGGTGTTTCTGGGCGAACGCATTCACGTATTTCGCTGGGCTGCGCTGGCCATTGGCGTGGCAGGGGTACTGATCATGGTCAGCCCGCACTTAAGTTTCAACAATGGCAACCCGACGGGCGTCGGCGTTGCGTTGGCTGCGGCAGTATTCTCGGCATTGGCCATGATATTTCTGCGCAGCATGAGCGGCGCCGAACACCCCCTAACCATCACTTTTTATCTCATGCTCGCGTCCATGATCTGCGCCTTGCTGACCTTGCCCTGGGGTTGGGTGATGCCCAATCGCGAACAGGCACTGGTGTTGTTATTGATGGGCGTCTTTGGCGTAGCTGGCCAACTGTTAATGACTTATTCGTATCGTTATGCCGAAGCCTCGACCATCGCGCCGCTGGATTACAGCGCCATGATCATGTCAGTGGCATTGGGCTACTGGTTGTTTGACGAACGGCCTACATGGTCCATCTGGTGGGGTGCACCGTTGGTTGTGACTTCGGGGCTGATTATTTTTTGGCGCGAGTATCGGTTGCACTTGCAACGCGAGCAGATCAGGACCACCTAACTCAGCAGGTCACTCAACCCTGCACGGGGCACGCACCTCGCAAGTTTGCGCAATCAACCGGCAAGGATTTCGTCCACGACCGACCAATAGCGGGTACAAGGCACTTGCGTCGGCACACGCACCACCCGTTGTCGCGTGTATTCACGCAGCGTCTCCAGACTGCGTTCCTCGCGACCAAAGCCGGTGGCTTTGATGCCGTTGAGTCCCAAACTGGTAGCACTGATGCGCTGCAAATTGTTCAAGTACACCGCCCCGACTTCCAGACGTTGGCTCAACTGAGATGACACGTTATTGCTTTGGGTATAAGCCGCCGCCAACATGCCGAAAGGGGAATCGTTGGTGATGGCGATGGCATCGTCAACGGAATTGAACGGCATCACACAGGCCAGTGGACCGAAGATCGGTTCACGCACAATGGCCATATCGGGACGCACATCCACCAGTACGGTAGGCGGCACGAAGTAGCCATCGCATAGCGGTGAGCTTTTCGGTACGGGCGCTTGGACGGCAACGCGCGCGCCCGCCGCACATGCCGCAGCAATTTGCCGCATCGCCAGTTGCTGACGCTCGCGCGAACTCATCGGACCGATGTGCGTACCGGCCAACAGGCCATCGCCAACTTTGAGACGCGCTACGGCGCGCACCAACTGCGTGACAATGCGAGCGTGTACATGCCGTTGCAGTAGCACACGCGGCAGGGTGGTACGCGCTTCGCCATGATTCCAAAACGCACCCTCCAAGATGGCGCGCAATGCCTGAGTCAAATCGGCATCGTCGAACACGATGATGGCATTGCGACTGCCCAGCTGCATCACCGTTGGCATCACTTTGTCCGCAGCCATATGCAAGATGGCCTGGCCTACTGCCGTATCACCCGTAAAAGAAATCTTGCTAACTAAGGGATGCTCCACCACCAAGCGTCCCACTGTCTCGCCCTTGCCCAACAACAGTTGCAACACGCCGGCGGGGAAAATCGGCGCAATCAGCTCAACTAAGCGCGCCACCACCAAGGTGCTGCCACAACTGGGCTTGAGCACCACCGTGTTGCCCGCGACCAATGCCGGCGCCAATTTCGCGCCGATATACAGCAGTGGCCAGGCGGTAGGCGTCAGCACACCAACAACGCCGTAAGGTTCGGCCAGAATGTGATCGTGGTAGCTGCCGCCATCAACGAAGCTATTGGGCATGGACACCGAGGCGCTGCCAAAGTAACGGAACGCACTAGCACACTGATCCACATCGAAGTTGCGCGCGTCGGATAACAGCATGCCGGTTTGCGCCGCAGCCAACTGCGCCAATTCGTCGGCATGTTCGCGAATCACCCGCGCCGCTTCGTGGATCAAGTGGCTACGCTCGGCCAGCGTGCGCCAGCGCCAGTCGCGTTCGAACGCCGTCTTGGCTGCGGATACCGCTGCGTCGACTTCCACCGCACCGCTGCCCTGTACCACGGCAATCCTGCGATCGGTGGCCGGATCGAATATCGGAAACTGATCTTGCTCTCGATCAGACGACCAACGCGACGCGCGTAACAGCTCATCATGCCCCGCCGCTGTATTCATGGTTTTCTGACGATTGTTCGACATCATGGGTCCGCCCCGCCGATCTTGAGTCCGCCGACACCTGCAGCCCGTGACTGCTATTTTACGCGGCCAAGGCCGTGTTGAAACTCTGCGCGGAGCACCTACCGCAAGCATCGGTACTATCCGCGAATGCACCGCGAACAGCGGATAACGCTTACCTGCACACAACATTACTTAACATTTTACGGTACCGAAAACTGTGGCACGGCAACGCACATAGCCCCTGAAATGTTATGTGGGATTCAGCACGAAATTCCGCGTAGGATTCACGCAACGAGTTGATACGTAAAGCCGAGCGCCGCCATGAAAAATAAACAGCATGATTGACGCCAGCCGCCGCCGACTCTTGCAGGCTGGTTCCCTCACCGTAGGACTGTTGTGCTGCCCACACGGCAATGCTGCGTCTCGCCCTCCAACGCGCACTGCGCCTATTGCAACTACCCCTATAGCAAACACCCCTATAGCAACCACTAAGGCTGGCCGCGTTGTAGGCGTGCGCAGCGACGACATCTATGTTTTTAAAGGCATTCCGTATGGCGCCGATACCCACGAGCGGCGCTTCATGGCGCCGGTTGCGCCACAGCCGTGGCAAAACATTCGTCCCGCGTTAACCTATGGTGCGGCCTCGCCGCAAAGCAGCAATGGCGAATCCACTAGTGAAGACTGCCTGTATCTGAACATCTGGACGTCAGGTTTGCGCGATAACGCGGCGCGGCCCATCATGGTGTACATCCACGGCGGCGAATTCAGCAGTGGCTCCGGTGCCAGCCCCTTATATGACGGAACATTCCTGTGCCAACGCGGCGATGTGGTGGTGGTGACGCTCAACCATCGGCTCACTGCCTTTGGCCACCTTTATCTAGCCAAACTAGGCACCGGTGAATTTTCCGACTCCGGCAACGCTGGCATGTTGGATTTAGTGTTGGCTCTAAAGTGGGTGCGCGATCATGCGCGCGAATTTGGCGGCGATCCCCATCGCGTCATGCTGTTTGGCCAGTCGGGCGGCGGCGCCAAAATCGCCACACTCATGGCCATGCCGGCGGCGCGCGGCTTGTTCCATCGCGCTGCCACCATGAGCGGCCAACAAATTACCGTGGCCAGTCCACGCGCCGCCACCCATCGTGCGCAAACATTTCTGGAAGCATTAAAGGTCACACCCGAGCGTTTACCAGCATTGCGCGACCTGCCGCTGGAGAAACTGATCACCGCGCTTGGCACTGCCGATCCGACGCTGGAGAATCGTTCGATCTATTTTGGTCCGGTGTTGGATGAGCGCGCGTTGATGCGTCATCCTTTTTATCCAGATGCGCCCGAGTTATCGGCGCAGGTGCCGATGATCATCGGCAACACCCATGACGAGACGCGCTTCTTTTACGCCAAGGATGCCGAAGTACATCAGTTGAGTTGGACAACCCTACCGGCGAAACTCGTCGGTGCAATTTACGTGGATATCGATGTGGAGCTGGTGATTGCCGAATACCGCCGTTGGTATCCGCACTACTCGCCTAGCGAAGTATTTTTCGCTGCGAGCACTGCGGGACGCTCCTGGCGCGGCGCCATCATCGAAGCCGAACTACGTGCGCAACAAGGCGCGCCGGTGTATGCCTATCAATTGGACTACCGTTCGCCGTTGGACGGCGGCAAGTGGGGCGCTTGCCACACGCTGGATATTCCACTGGTGTTCGGCACCTTGGATAAACCTGATTCACTTAGCGGCAACGATGCCGCGGCAAAAAAAGTGTCCGCGCAACTTAGCGATGCCTTTATTGCATTCGCCCATACCGGCAACCCCAATCATCGCGGCTTGCCGGAATGGAAACCCTATCGATTACCTAACCGCGAAACACTGGTCATCAATACACAATCGACATTGGTCAACGATCCGCGTGGTCAGGAACGCGAGTTGTTTGCCAAAGTACCGTACGTGCAGCGGGGCACGTTTTGAACTGCGCGAACCGCACTAACGAGCCAACCAACCGCCATCCACCGGAATAACTGCCCCGTGCATGTAGTTGGCAGCGGGTGATGCCAGAAATACCGCTGCACCACCAATGTCTGAAGCCGCTCCCCAACGCCCGGCAGGGATGCGCGCCAGAATCTCGCGATTGCGAGTTTCATCTTCACGCAGCGCAGTGGTGTTGTTGGTAACGATATAACCGGGCGCAATCGCATTGACGTTCACGCCTTTGGCAGCCCATTCGTTAGCAAGCAGGCGCGTGATGCCGGCCACGCCGCTCTTGCTGGCGGTATAGGCCGCAACGCGCAACCCTCCTTGAAACGACAACATGGAGGCAATGTTGATGATCTTGCCTTGCCCTGCAGCCAGCATGTGCCGGCCCACGGCCTGACTTAGAAAGAACACCGACTTGATGTTGACGTCCATGACCGCATCCCAGTCTGCTTCAGTGTAGTTCACGGCATCGTTGCGCTTAATGATGCCGGCGTTGTTCACCAGGATATCCACTGATCCGGCTTGCGCACGCGCATCGCTCACCAGCTTGTCAATCACGCCGGTATCGCTCAAATCCGCCGGCAAACAAATACAACGTCGTCCCTGTTGCGCGATCAACGCCTGCGTTTCAGTTAGTGAAGATCGCGCGACCGCCACAATATCCGCGCCCGCGCTGGCCAGCGACACGGCAATCGCCTGACCGATACCGGTATTGGCGCCGGTGATCATCGCCACCTTGCCTTGCAGGCTGAATAACTGGGTCAGCGCCTCGCTCATCGCAAGGACTCCATGGTCACGGCATCCATGTCCGTGTAATCCTGATTCTCGCCCGCCATGGCCCAGATAAAGGCGTAACGCGCGGTGCCGGCGCCCATGTGAATCGACCACGGCGGCGAGACCACGGCCTGTTCGTTGGCCACTACGATGTGACGAGTTTCGGTCGGTTCACCCATGAAGTGAAACACCCGATCATTCGGCTGCATGTCGAAGTAGAAATACGCTTCGGAGCGGCGGTCATGCATATGGCAGGGCATGGTGTTCCAGATGCTGCCCACTTCCAATGCCGTCAAGCCGAGCAACAATTGCGAGGATTTGCAGATGGCTGGATTCACGTACTGAAAAATGGTGCGGTCATTGCAAGTAGCCGCCGACCCTAAACGCTTGGGCATGGCCTTAGCGACGGGAATATGCACGGTTTCATAACGCGCATGCGCCGGCGAACTAACTAGATAAAACTTGGCCGGCTGGCCCGCGTCTTTAGAACTGAATTCAACATTAGTCGCGCCCATCGGCACGTACAACCCATCGCGGACATTGAGCAAAAACTCCGCACCATCCACTCGCACCGTGCCGGCGCCACCGACATTAACCACGCCCAACTCACGTCGCGCCAACGACAACTTAGTGGTGCTTAGCGGATCGTCCAGCGTGATCGCCCGCTGTACTGGCATGGCGCCGCCGACGATTAGGCGTTCGACGTGACTCAGCGTGAGCTGCAAGCTGTCGGCTGCAAAAATCTGTGTCAACAAGTAATGCTGACGTAGCTCTTCGGTGCTCAGACCGATAACCATATTGGGATGCGTGGCGTGCTGCACTTGAATAGTCATAGGAAGTCTTCCTGCGGTGAATGGCGGCCATTATAGCCGCTGAGACGATAAATGGTAACCGGTGTCATTTAGTCACAGAGAATAACCAAGCCTATGCAAACTTCAGCCGCTCGGGGCTTGGGTGGAATTACGCACCACCAGGTGCGGCACCACAAATGCCGCATCTTGCTTTTCGGAGGAACTGTCCTGGTATTGCATCAACTGGGTTGCCGCCAAGCGCGCCATCAATAGGACCGGCAAGCGGATAGTGGTCAGCGTCGGCCAGATACGCGAAGCAATCTGACTATCATCAAAGCCGACCACCGATAATTGCTCGGGAATCGAAATGTTGAGTCGATGCGCAGTTTGATAAACCCCGGCGGCCATTTCATCGTTACAAGCAAAAATAGCTGTGGGTCGATTGCGCACCGACAGCAGCATCTCGGCTGCTTGCACGCCCGACTCGAAGGTATATCCGCCAGACACAATCATTTCCGGCGCTAGCTGGATACCGCGCTTACGCAATGCATCGCTAAATCCACCCAAGCGCTCTTGAGTACTGCGATGACCTTCCGGCCCGGTAATCACGGCAATGCGCCGATGCCCCAAAGCCGCCAGATGCACGCCCGCTTCACCACAGGCATCGCGGTCGCTCGACACGACGCGATGCGTAGCTTCTTCAATACGTACGCAGGCGATGCTAACGTGCGGACATTCCACATCGTGCAGCATCTTCAGCAGCGCCACATTCTCCGATAATGGCGGCACCAGGATGACGCCATGCAATTTCTGCCGCTCGATAAACTGCTGCACGCTGCTGACAAAATCGGGACTGCGTCGATTGCAGGGATGTACTACCAGTTCGAAGCCCGATCCACGCAACGCATCCAGCGCGCCGTACTGCATATTGACCACGAACTCGGCATTCGGATTGTCGTAGATCAAACCGATCAGGAATGATTTACGAAACGCCAGTGCACGCGCCTGCTGATTGGGCGAATAGCCTGTTTGCTTGATGATGTCGTTAACGCGTGCGCGCGTTTCTTCATGTACAAAGGGTGAGCCATTGATGACGCGCGAGATGGTCTTTTTCGATACGCCGGCAAGACGCGCAATGTCGTTAATGGTGGCGGTTTTGCCACGCGTTGCCGATTCTACTTCCGGCACCTTGCTACGAACGCGCTTCGGTTCGGGCTTAGCGCCGGTGCGACTCTTCACCATGATTAGGGGCTGTCCAGATAAACATTAATGACAGCCCAATGTAGTCGATCCACTGCGTCTAAGCCAGCGCCCTGCTACTTCAAGAAAGCCGGCAGCCATAACGACAGTGCCGGAATATACGTAATCAATAGCAGCACGAGCACGCCTGCAGAATAGAACGGCCAAATGCTACGCATGGCTTCGCCCACACTGATTTTGCCGATCGCGGTACCGACAAACAGCACGGAGCCAACCGGTGGCGTGATCAAACCAATGCCTGCGTTCATGATCAGGATCACGCCGAAATGCACTGGGTCTACGCCAAACGCCTTTGCAACTGGCAAGAAAATCGGCGTGGCAATTAAGATCATCGGCGCCAAATCCATGAACGTGCCCAGCACCAGCAACAACACATTGATCATCAGCAAGATGGTCCACTTTTCCGTGGCAAATCCCTTGATAAAATCTACTGCCATCGCCGGCACTTGCAGATAGGCCAGCAGCCAACCAAAGGCGCCGGCAGCACCAATGACAAAGAGGATCAAGCCTGTGGTACGCGCAGCAGCTCCGCACGTCTCAAGGAAGCTGTGCCACGACTGGTGCCGATACACTAACACCGTCACCAGCAAGGCATAAATCACCGCAATCGACGCACTCTCCACCGCGGTAAAAATCCCGGCGCGAATGCCGAGAAAAATCAACGCCACCAGTAGCAAGCCGGGAATGGCGCTGACAAACCGAATGAACACCATGCGCCAGCCAGGGAAGAACTCCGGTGCATAGCCGCGTCGCTGCGCCATCCAGCGCACCACCAACATTAAGGTCGTCATCATCAGCAACGCAGGAATCACCCCGGCTGAGAACAAATCGATGATCGACACGCTGCCACCCACTGACGCGGAATACAAAATCAGGTTATGCGAGGGCGGCACCAGCAAGGCAACCAAGGCAGCGGAGATCGAAACATTCACCGCAAAGTCGCGATCATAACCGCGCTGTACCATCTGCGGAATCATGGTGCCGCCGATGGCGGATACGTCGGCCAGCGCCGAGCCGGACACGCCACCAAATAGCAACGAGGCGACCACGCTGATTTGCGCGAGGCCGCCACGCATATGCCCCACCAGCGAGGCCGCAAAAGCAATCAGACGATCGGAAATGCCCCCACGCAGCATCAGCTCGCCGGCAAAAATGAATAATGGAATCGCAATCAATGTCGGTGAGCTGGCGCCGGCTGCCACTTGCTGCACTACTACCACGGCCGGTAGATCGAGATACCACACCGTCGCCAGCGACGCTGCAATCAAGGCAAAGGCCACCGGCAAGCCAATCAGCAACAGCACACCAAACACAATGAACAAAATTGCAATGCTCACGCTTGGCCCTCGTCTTGGTTAGCTACGCTTGCCAATAGTTGCTCGACGGCGAACGCCAGGATCAGCAAACCACCAATAGCCATGGGTAGATACATCATGCCTTGACGTAATTGCGCACCGGCGACTTTGATCGACCAGCTATCCAGCACCATCAATGCACCGTGCCACACCAACAGGCCGCCGATAACGGCGATGATCAACTGCGTCAGAGCATGTAACACGCGCTTCATCGCACCAGGCGCAATGTCGGCCAACACCTGGAAGGAGAAATGCGTCTGCCCCCGCACCGCCACTGCCGCACTGAACATCATGGCAGTGTTGATCAGCAGTAAAGCCACCGGCTCGGTCCAACTGGGCGAATCGTTAAGCGCATAGCGCGCCAGCACCTGCCAACCTTCGATCAGCACCAAACCCACCAGGGAAATACCGGCAATGCCCAATGACCCTTGCGCCAACCTAGTGAGCAACGCGGACGACTGTTCATGATCGTTTGCTTGTGACATCGTTATGCCATCGCACGAATGTTGTTGATCAATGCACCCAGCGCAGGCTTTCTCGCATACCTGTCGACAAGCGGTTGCGCCGCCCTACGGAATGCCGGAATGTCCACGGTATTGAATTGCACACCGGCCGCCAACACGTGCTCGCGCGCATTTGCTTCGGCACGATCCCACAGCGAACGCATGTACTGCACGGATTGGCGCGCCGCGGTACGCACCAGCGCTTGATCGGCGACCGATAACTGCGTGAACTTTCGCCGCGACATCATCAACACATCGGGCGCGTAGGAATGCTCAGTTTGCGACCAATAGCGCGCCACCTCAAAGTGACGGCTTGACTTAAACGATTGCCAATTATTCTCGGCGCCATCGATCAAATGCGTCTGCAAAGAAGAATAAGTGTCGCTATATCCCAGCGGCGTGGGATTACCCTGTAAAGCAGCAACCAGGTCGATGTATACATCCGACACCGGCACGCGCAATTTCAAGCCATGTAAGTCGGCGGGAGTATTCAGCGGTTGCCTGGTGTTATAGAAACAACGTTGGCCGGCGTCGTACCAAGCAAGGCCGACCAGATCGCGCCGGGCCATCGCCGCCAACACTTGTTGTCCCGGCGCGCCGTCCACTGCGCGCCGCAGGTGTTCGGTGGACTCGAACAAGTACGGCAACGCAAAGACCTGCGATTCGGGAATGGAATTGGTGATGGCGCCGACATGCACACGTGTAAGATCAATCACGCCATAGCGGGTCAGATCCACCGTGTCGTTCTCCCGGCCCAGTTGACCGGAGTGCATGATGCGTAAGCTAAGCCTTCCTGCCGATTCGCGTTGCAGATAGTCGCTCATCCATTGCACGGCTTGCACAGTGGGGTACGCTGCCACATGAACATCGGTGGCAATCATACTGGGCGCAGCGGCGAGCAATGCGCGTGGCCCAGTCAGCAGGCCGGCGCTGGCACCCAGCAGCAAAGCGCGACGGGAACACTGCACTTCGCTCACGTCCCACCTCCAATGGCATATTGCTGCGCGGCAATGGCCTTGCAGAGAATCGCACCAATACCGTGAAATTCGATAGTGGCCGCGTCGCCGACGCGAATGGCATGCACGCCGGTCGTAGCGCCGGTACAAACATACTGTCCGGCACGCAGTGGATAGCCGCGTCGTGCGCAACGCGAGAACGCAAAGGCCAACGCGGTTAACGGACCACCAGGAATAGAAGCCGCTGAGCCGTTCCCCACCAACTTGCCGTTGATAGAAGTTTGACACCGCAAGTCATCCGGTGAGATCGAACGCCACTCCGGTATCTCCGCACCCACCAGCAACCCAAAATTGTTGCCGAAGTCGGAGGCGATCACCCTCGGCCCCAAATCATTGATAGTCGCCAAGGGGCTGCTGGCAATTTCCACGCCCATATAAAGGCCGGCCACATAAGGCAGCACCTGCGCCGTAGACCATTCAAACTGAGTATCCGGCGCATCCTGTGCCAGACGAAACACAAATTCAGCCTCAACTGCGGCGAAACCACCGGCAAACACTGGGCACTGTTCGACACCCGCGCCAGCAGGCCGCAGCAAACCCTTGAAAATGGGACCAACTAAACGCTCGTCGCCAAAACCAGCGCGCGCTTGCGGAGCCACCAATCCCACCTTCCAACCCGCAATGGGCTCTGGCCACATAGCAATGGCCATATCCTGACAGGAATAAGCCGCCTCAGCCGTAGCGGGAATCTCGCCGGGATAACTGGGCAACGCATCACCAGCCAGCCGCGCTATAACGAAGTTTGTTGCTATTGCCGACGCGGCATTGGGCTTTGAATTATCTGTGCTCACGCGCTGAACTCGCTATCGAATTACAGAATAGTGTATATAGGTAACCGGTGTCATTTACAAGCCAAAATTGCTTTCAGGCATGTTTTTGGCAACAATTGAACGAGTACCAAAGGTGATTTATGCCGCGAAATATCCCCTCGTCGCCGCCAGAAAACATCGCCTTGGAAGTGCTTAGCCAACGCTGCGATCGCGCCCGTCGGCAACTGCTGGCAGCCGCCGTTATGAGTTGCTTTCTGCCTGCGTATGGCAGCGACCTTGCCGCGCAAACTCAGCAATCCCTGGCATTCCCTGGCGCCATTGGCTGGGCGGCCAACACACCCGGAGGACGCGGCGGCAAAATCATTCGAGTCACCAATGTGAATGCCACAGGTCCCGGCTCGTTTGCCGACGCGCTGAATAGCAAAGGCCCGCGCATCATCGTGTTTGAAGTGGGCGGCGTCATAGACTTGCAACGTACCGAGCTCAAACTGCGTGAACCGTTTGTCACGATTGCCGGACAGACCGCACCCGCACCCGGCATCACCTTGATACGCACCGGCCTGGATATCAACACTCATGATGTGGTGATCCAACACCT
>JANMSB010000504.1:0-3951 GCA_031388915.1 Pseudomonadota bacterium
CGCATCGGTCTCATAGACAATGCCCAGCGGTGCTTCGCCGCGACTGACGAAGGCCAGTGTGCTGCGCACGGTATCGCCCAACACCAATTTGTCGGTGACGCTATTCCACACGCCCAGTGCGGTCAGCGCCGAGCGGGCGTACTTGCCGGCCGGCACGGAGTCCGGATCGCCGATGGATAAACGACCCTTGCCAAGCGTGGTGCTTAACGCAAAGTTGGGTGCGATTGTTAATTGGATCGCGCTGTCGGCGGGCGCGATTAGCACGAGGCGATTGCCGAGCAAGTTGAGGCGAGTGTCGGGCTTGATTAGGTTGCGGCTTTGCAAGTAGTCCGCCCAATCGGTGTCTGCCGAGACGAAGATGTCGGCTTTGGCGCCGGCTTCGATTTGCCGAGCCAATGTCGAGCTGGCAGCAAACGAAAACTTCACAGCCTGTCCAGTCTCGGCTTGATAGGTCTTACCGAGGTCTTCCAGCACATTGGTCAGTGAGGCGGCGGCATACACCAACAATTCTGGTTGGTTGGTCTGCGCGGCGTGACTCATGTTGAGCGACGCGATGCATAGTAGTGCTGCGAACATTCGCGTGATAAACGAGGGATTAAATAATTTCACGAAGCCTCCAGGTAAGGGTTCAGTTCGGTCTTATTTCGTAATAAACAATTGTATATAACGGTATGCAAGGTCAGGCGGTTTATTGCTTTGAATTTTATAACTGGCGGTGGAACACGTGGCCGCGCAGGGTCACGGCTTTGATCAACACCCACAGTGGCATGCCTGCTTGCAGATTCAGCTCCACGGCCGCGGGCGTGGTGATGCGTGCGATTAACTCCACACCGCCGACATCCACAGCGACCAATGTGGCATGACGCTCGTCGGGGGTCATACGAGTGATGACGCCCGCCAAACCGTTACGCACGCTCAAGCCCTGCGGTGCGTGCAACGACAGAATCAAATCGCGCGCCAGCAATTGCAGGCGCACACGTTGACCGATGCGCAGTGCGGTGGCGTCCACGTTCAATTGACCGTGTCCGACAGCGATGCGAGCCAGGCCAGCATCGGCATCGATGTCTTGCACCTGCGCTTCAACCACCGCACCGATGGCTTCGGCGCCGACAATGCTGCGTAATTCCGGCAGGCGACTGATGCTGGGTAGATCGCCTTGTGCCACCACACGGCCGTTATCCATTAGCGCCACCGTTGAGGCCAGTTGTAATACCTCTTCAAACTGATGGCTGACATACACCATGGGAACGTGCAGCTCATCGCGCACCCGTTCGAGATAGGGCAGCACTTCTGCGCGGCGCGCTTGATCCAGTGACGCCAGCGGCTCATCTAGTAACAGCAGGCGGGGTTGTGATAACAATGCGCGGCCCAGCGCCACGCGCTGTTTTTCGCCACCTGATAGTTGATAAGGGCGTCGTGCCAACAGCTGTTCGATGCCGAGTAACGCCACTACATCGTCAAAGCCGATGACGCATTGATGCGTGCGCGCACGCTGCAATCCGTAACGCAGATTGCCGGCCACGGTGTAGTGAGGAAACAAACGCGCCTCCTGAAACACATAGCCGATGCGCCGTTGCTCGCTGGGCACATTGATGCCTGCGACGGAATCGAACAGCATGGTATCGCCCAATTGCAAACGACCACTGTCGGGCTTAAGCAGGCCGGCGATCAAATTGATGGTAGTGCTCTTGCCGCAACCACTGCGGCCGAGCAGCGCGGTGATGCCGGTGCTGTCGGTGTGTATGTCGACATCGAGTTTGAAGTCGCCTTGCTGCTTGCGAAATTGAATGTGCAGCATCAATCGCGCCCGAGATAACGGCGCAAGCTGCGCGCCAGCCACTCCGAGAGCAGCAAGCCACTTAAGCCCAGTGAAAAAGAAATCAACGCCAAACGCGCCGCCACGGCATCGCCATCCGGCGTCTGCAACGCGCTATATAGCGCCAGCGGCAGCGTGCGAGTTTCGCCGGGCACATTGCCGACGAAGGTGATCACCGCGCCGAATTCGCCGAGACTGGCAGCAAAGGCGGTGATCGCCCCAGCCAGAATGCCCGGCGCCATCAATGGCAAGGTGATGGTGGCAAAGCGATCCCATGCGCCCGCGCCCAAGGTGCGTGCGGTGGCCTCCAATCCACGGTCCACGTTTTCCAGCGCAATGCGGATCGAGCGAACCATGAGGGGAAACGACATCACCGCCGTGGCCAGCGCCGCGCCATTGCTGGTGAATACCAGTCGTATGTCGAAACTCTCCGCCAGCCAACGGCCCAGCGGCCCACGCACACCGAATAGCAACAACAACAAATAACCCACCACCACCGGCGGCACCACCAGCGGTAAATGCACCATGGCATCCAACAACATGCGACCGGTAAAGCGGCGACGGGTTAGCAGCCAGGCCACCGCCACTGCCAGCGGCAGACTGAAGAGCACGCTGCGTAGCGCCACACTCAAACTCAGGTGTAGCGCCTGCAATTCGTTGTCGGTCAGTTGGAGCCAGTCGAGCATGGTTAGATAATGAATCTAAGAATTACGTGTGATTCGCCGTAGGGGCAGACCCATGTGTCTGCCCATCTTGATCTAAGCTGCACACCAGACAGGCAGACACGCAGGTCTGCCCCTACAAGAAATTGCAGGCTTATGGGTAAGGCTGGGATGTAGGTGAAGCTAATCATTCACCGCGATCAACACATGCGAGGCATTGATAATGGCGCAGCAGGGGCTGCCCGATTTCAAGCCCAGTTCTTTCAAACCTTCGTTGGTGACGATGGCGACCAGTGTTCGGTTGCCGGCCAGTCGTAGTTTCACTTCGCTATTCACCGCGCCGCGTGCAATCGATGCCACGGTTCCCGCCAGACGATTGCGTGCGCTGATGCGCGGGTTGGCATCGGTCGATAACAAGACAAAACTGGATTTGATTAAGGCCATAGCCTCGCGGCCCTTTTTAAGGCCCAGCTCAACAACGGAGTCGTTGGTGATATTGGCAAATACTTCTAAACCATCACCCACAGCCAACACCACATCGGCGTTGACCGCGCCCTTCTTCACGGCTTTGACCACGCCACGGAGTTGATTGCGAGCGCTGGTTTTCATGGCGATGGCCTTGATTAGATCGTTGAGCCGGTCGGCGTCGTGAATGTCCGCCTCCATGCGTGTCAGTATCTTGCGGTGTCCGGATTCCAGCTTTCGATACAGCAGTACCACTTGCCTGCCATAGTCGGTCAGCCGCGTGCCGCCGCCATGCGCGCCGCCGGTGGCGCGAATCACCAAGGGCTTGTCCGCCAAATTATTCATGGCATCTACTGCATCCCAAGCGCCCTTGTAGCTCATGTCGATGGCTTTGGCGGCATGGGTAATGGAGCCGTGCTGGTCGATGCTCTCCAGTAAGGCAATGCGCTTGCCGCCCAGAAAACTTTGCCCTTTGTTATCCAGCCATAGACCGCCGCTTACCGCCATGGGTTGGATCTTGGGACGGGCGGGGGGCTTGGTTTTACGTTTGGCGTTCATGGCGTCGGTTGCTTCGGAATCAGGTTACCCGGCGATCAGTGTATCGAAATATACTTATATATATAACGATGGGCAAAGTCCTGATGCGAGGGACGACTAACGGGGTGCAACGCTGGACATCGGATATCCCGGTAGGGCCGCACGCCGCGTGAGGAGAAGGGCTGACAGTTCGACGTTCACCGGCTATTGTCAGTGAACATCCTTTGTCTCACGCCTTGTCGTTAGCTGGGCGGACCGGCGGGAAGTTACTGCGTCGTACATGAGGGGTATATGACGGAATTACGCGCGATGACGTTTCATCATGAGGGCGTCGAACTGGTCGGCCAGATCGCCGTGCCGGACACGCCGGGGCCGCATCCAGCCGTGATGGTGATGCATAACGCACATGGTCTGGGCGAGATGATGCGGGAGAAGGCGCGCGTGCTGGCCAAGCTTGGCTATGTCGCCGTA
>JANMSB010000015.1:0-1757 GCA_031388915.1 Pseudomonadota bacterium
TCCGAAATCCAGATGACCTTGCCGTCCTTGCGATACACCTCGGATTCGAAGTGACTGGCCACGCCAAACGTCTTAACTTGGAACATAAACTCTTCGCGGCGCTGTGGGTTCACATACAACTGCTGTCGGATGTCACGCACACCATGCATCAGCTCATCAATCGAGTCGAAACCATAGATGCGCGCCAACGCCGGATTGGCATCAATATATTGGCCATGCACCGTGGTGCGAAAGACGCCTTCCAGCGCATTGTCGAACAAGCTGCGATAGCGTTGCTCCGCTGCGCGCGCGGCTTGCTCGGCCTGTTTCAACCGGGTGATATTGGTGATGATGCCTTCCAGCGCCACTACCTCACCGGTTGCATTCAGCACCGCAGCACCGCGCTCCATTACCCAACGTTCGGATCCGCACGAATCAATGATCCGATATTCAAGCTCGTAACGTTGCCGTACCGAGATGGCTGTGTGAATCGTGGCGCGCACTCGAGCACGATCCTCAGGATGCGTAATGGACTCGTACGAGATGCAATTGTTGAACAACAGATCGCCCGGTTGGTAACCCGTCAGCCGCACACAGCCATCGCTAAGGTATTCCATGCTCCAGTCGCCGTCGTTGCGACAGCGGAATACCATCCCGTCCAAGTTATCCAGCAACGTGCTGAATGCCAGGTCCACACGTGATCTTGACGTGTCGACGAACGAATGTGGGCGAGGCAAGAAAGCTAGAGAAGATGACATATACAAGCGCTAACTCAGATGGGTGGCAACATCCCGTCACTACCATCAATTCAACGGCAAAAAGGCCTGCGTCTTTAGCCTTGTTAACGCTGATTTAGCGGCAAAATAGCTCATCAAACAAGTGTCGCCAACCATTGCCCTCTAATGAGGCTGCGTGATATCGCTGTCATCTCTTTTTGGTGCTAATTCGCAGGCGCGCCGCACTCTCTTGGATCACTCGTCCATCACGCCCAATGCGCAACACATGCTGCACGATGGGCGGTATGTCCGCCGCATCATGCACCGCCATGATGAGCTGCGTGCCCGCTGCGGCGAGGCGTTGTAGCGTTGCCATCGCGTGCGCATGTAGGTCGGGATCAAGGCCGGTAAACGGCTCATCGAGCAATAACAACTGCGGCTTGTTGATCATGGAACGCGCCAGCAATGCCAAACGCATTTGGCCGTAAGACACCTGGCGCGGGCCACGCTCACGTAGGCCGGCAATACCGAAGAATTTCAACCAGGGTGTGGCAGCGCGTCGATCAGCGATAGTGAGTGAGTGATTCAACCCCACGCTGGCGTAGCGACCCGACGCGACGATGTCTTCGATGGTGCCTGCCGCAAAGTGATCGGCCTGTAGTTCGGGCGAGACGTAGCCAACGCGCGCCTTCCATTGTGAAATCGGTGTGCCTGGCGCACAGCCAGCGCGTTCGACCACGCCCCCCAGTGCCGGATGCAAGTCGCCATATAGCAGCAACAACAAACTGGACTTGCCCGAACCGTTGGCGCCGACAATCGCCCAGTGCTCGCCGGCTTCGACCGTCCAGTTCACGTCTTGCAATACCGGTCGATAATCGCGAAACAATGTCACCTCGCGCAGGGTGATTAGTTTTTGATCCACGCTGGGTTTGGGCAAATGCAGTGTGGCCGCATTGACGCGACGGCGCGCGGCCGCATGGCGTGCGTGGGCATCGCGACGGATTTGCGCAATCTGTTCTGCTTGTAACGGGCCTGTGTAAACCACCTGCCCCTGTTGCAACC
>JANMSB010000247.1:0-14356 GCA_031388915.1 Pseudomonadota bacterium
CTAGGCTAGCGCTGCGCATATAACCACAGGGGGCATTCATGAATAAGCTACTTATCTTGCGTTCATTGCTGGTAACACTGGCGCTGTTTGCCATAGGCAATGCGTATGCCGCTGATGACGCGCAAACCAAGGTGCTGGGCAATTGGCTTACCGAACCTAAGGACGGCATCATTCAAATCAGCCAGGCGGCCGACGGCAAGTTGCAAGGCCGTATCATGGGTGGTAACGAACCGGGCAAGCTGGATAAAGAGAATCCCGATCCGGCCAAGCGCAACTTGGTGTTGCGCGGCCAAGTGAATATGAGCGGGCTCAAGTACGACGGTGACGGCAAGTGGTCCGGCGGCAGCATTTACAAACCAGCCGACGGCAAAACCTACAAGTGCAAAATCGAACTGCGTAGTGACGGCACGTTGAAGGTGCGTGGGTTTATCGGCGTGTCGTTGCTGGGGCAGACCCAGGTGTGGACGCGGTATACCGGAACTTCGATGGACCTGCCGAAGACGCCTTAGAACAACGGGCGCTTACTTAAGTCATCAATGTCAGGAAGCGTCCCTTCCCCCGTTCGACGGGGGCAGCTCCTGTGCATCCATGCACTCGCTGCATTCGCATATCCTATGCATCCGAAGGACAGGATGGGGGCGCTCAGATGCTGCGGGCTGTTGAGGCGTCGGAGTGCCCCCACCCCAACCCTCCCCCGCAAGCGGGGGAGGGAGCTTGTGCGACTCAAGAACCTGCCATTCGCCTTAAACCTGTTCACGACGGGTGGGTTATGTTCAAGTGACTGATTCCATTGATTAAGTGCGTGAAATCAGAAATTTCCAACTGGCGCAATCGCCAGCCGTCGGCGAGCTAGCCGGGAATCCGGTTGGAAAAGCGGCTTCCCGCCCGTATCCTTGGCGTCCGATTTCCGCGCAAAAGCCCAACGACCCCGATGCCTCGCCTGTTTATCCGCACCTTTGGCTGCCAGATGAATGAATACGATTCAGCGAAGATGCTGGACGTGCTCAATGCGGCGGCTGGTTATGAGTTGACCGACGATCCGGAACAGGCTGACGTGTTGCTGCTGAATACCTGTTCCATTCGCGAAAAGGCGCAGGAGAAGGTGTTCTCGCAATTGGGTCGCTGGCGCGAGCTCAAACAACGTCGTCCCGGCACCATCATTGGCGTCGGCGGCTGTGTGGCCAGCCAGGAAGGCGCTGGCATCACCGCTCGCGCGCCCTATGTGGACTTGGTGTTTGGTCCGCAAACCTTGCATCGCCTGCCGCAAATGCTGGAGGCGCTGAAGCACACCGGCCGCTCGCAAGTGGATGTGAGCTTCCCGGAAATCGAAAAATTCGATTCGATGCCCGCGCCGCGCGCCGAAGGCGCCACGGCCTATGTGTCCATCATCGAAGGTTGCAGCAAGTTCTGCACCTTCTGTGTGGTGCCGTATACGCGCGGTGAGGAAGTCAGCCGTCCCGTCGAACAGGTGATGGTCGAGGTGCGTAGCTTGGCTGCGCAAGGCGTGAAAGAAATCAATCTGCTGGGGCAGACCGTTAATGCCTATGCCGGTGCAACGAGCGACGGTGACGAGTGCGATCTGGCCACGTTGATTCGCATGGTGGCCGATGTCGAAGGCATCGAACGCATTCGCTTTACCACGTCGCATCCGGTGGAATTCAACGATGCCTTGATTGCGGCGTATCGCGATGTGCCCAAGCTCGCCAACTATCTGCATCTGCCGGTGCAAAGCGGTTCGGATCGCGTGTTATCGCTGATGGGTCGGCGGCACACCGCCATCGAATACAAGCAAAAGATTCGCCGCTTACGCGAAGTGCGTCCGAATATCAGTGTGTCGTCGGACTTTATCGTGGGCTTCCCCGGCGAAACCGACAAAGACTTTGAAGACACCATGAACTTGGTGGCGTCGGTGGGCTTCGATCAATCCTTCAGCTTCATTTATAGTCGCCGCCCCGGCACGCCCGCTGCGTCATTGCTGGATGAGGTTGGTCATGAACACAAGCAGCAGCGTTTGGAACGTTTGCAAGCGCGGTTGAACGCCCAAGCTTTCGCCATTAGCGAAACCATGCTGGGCAGTGTGCAACGGGTGATGGTCACCGGCACTTCCAAAAAGAACGAGCAACTGCTGTCCGGTCGCACCGAGAATATGCGCTGGGTGCATTTCGACGGTCCGGAGCAATTGATCAATCAATTTGTTGACGTGCAAATCACCGAGGCCAAGCCGAACTCATTGCGGGGGCGGTGGGTTGAAGCCGAATTGCCGCATACATCCATTCGCCCTGCGACCACCATGGATGGTGGAAGTGCTGAAAACGCAGGAGTGGTTTTCAGTGAGCCAGTCGAAGGGCTCCGAGGGTCGGAGTGCTTCGACAAGCTCAGCACGAACGGAACAAAATCAACACGTCGTTCTTCATCTACTGAGCAGCCATCCCACCTCTTGTGAACGCCCCCCCTACCAAGCTTGCAGCCACTACACGTGAGCTGACACTGGAATCTTCGGATAACACCCGGCTAGCCAACTTGGTTGGCCCCATGGATGAAAATCTGCGTCAAGTGGAAGCGCGCTTGAACGTGGAAATCCGCCGACGCGGCGCCATGCTCAGAGTGATTGGCGCCGAACCGCAACTGGATCAGTCCCTGCAAGTGCTCAAGCACTTGGATCAATTGTCGGGACAGGAAGAACTCACGCCCGATCGCGTGCATCTGTGTATTCAAGACATCATGAGCGCCGTGACGCCCGCCGAAGCGCTTTACGATTCGGTGGAATTGCAGCAAGACCCGGTGATTCACACGCTGCGCGGCGGCGTGCGTGGTCGCGGCACGAATCAACGCCAATACCTAGCGAATATTCGCAGTCACGATCTGACCTTCGGCATCGGTCCGGCCGGCACCGGTAAAACTTATCTGGCGGTAGCCTGCGCCGTGGATGCGCTGCAATCGGATCGCGTGCGCCGCATTGTGCTGGTGCGGCCGGCGGTGGAAGCCGGTGAACGTCTGGGTTTCCTGCCGGGAGATCTGACGCAAAAGGTCGATCCGTATCTGCGCCCCATGTACGACGCGCTGTACGACATGATGGGCTTCGATCGTGTTAGCAAAGCTATCGAACGCAATGTGATTGAAGTGGCGCCGCTCGCGTTTATGCGCGGTCGTTCGCTCAACGACTCATTCATCATTCTCGATGAAGCGCAGAACACCTCGGTGGAACAGATGAAGATGTTCCTTACCCGCATTGGCTTTGGTTCCAAAGCGGTAGTGACTGGCGACATCACGCAAACCGATTTACCGCGCCATCAAATTTCCGGACTACGCCATGTCATGGATATTCTGCCCGGCGTGGAAGGCGTGGCATTTACCCATTTCGGTTCTAAGGATGTAGTACGGCATCCGTTGGTACAGCGCATCGTGCAAGCCTACGAACGACGCCAGAATGAACTCGATGCGAATCAGGGAACCCATAAGCAATGACCAGCCGCAGCGCCAAAAAGACCGTCAAAACCACAGCCAAGCCGAAGCAGCGTAAGCCGGTAGTGGCCAAGACCATGCAACTGGATGTGCAAGTGGGTGCGACGCGCGACAGCGTACCCAGCAACAAACGTTTACTCACCTGGGCACAGGCCGCATACGAAGTGCATCATGCTGCACATACGCGCGGACGGATGCGCCGCGTACCGCCGGTGCAATTGTCGTTGCGTGTGGTGGGCGCGGCCGAGAGCCGTAAGTTGAATCGGCAGTGGCGCGATGAAGATCATGCCACCAATGTGCTGTCGTTTCCGGCCGGCGTCATGCCCGACATCGACGGCGCAGTGCCTAGCCTAGGCGACCTGGCGATTTGCGTGCCCATCGTCAAGCGCGAAGCCAAGGCGCAGGGCAAGACATTGGACGCACACTGGGCGCACATGATGATTCATGGCACGCTGCATTTGCTGGGTTACGACCACGATGTGGAGCGCGATGCACAGGTGATGGAAGCCTGCGAGATCGCCATCTTGGAGAGTTTCGGTTATGCCAATCCTTACGAGTTATCCTGGCTGGTATGAGTAGGAACATGAACGACGACGCGGAGCGTGACACCGGCAGAACGGGTCGCTGGATTCGGAGATTGGCGGACTCACTAAGCGGCGAGCCGCGTGATCGCGATGAGCTGCTGCAAGTGATTGAGGACGCCAAGGAGCGCGGCATTGTCGATGACGATGACTTCGCCATGCTGCAGGGCGTGCTGGAGGTTGGTGAACAACAGGTGCGCGACATCATGGTGCCGCGTTCGCAGATGGTGGTGATCAATCGCGATGATGAGCTCGACGAGATATTGCCTGCCGTCATTGAGTCCGGTCACTCGCGGTTTCCGGTGATGGATGATGATCGCGAAAAAGTCATGGGTATCATGCTGGCCAAGGACTTGCTGCGCATGGTGCACGAGGATGAGGCGCACTTCGATATCAAAGAGTGCCTGCGCAGCGCGGTGTTTGTTCCGGAGAGCAAGCGTCTGAATGTGTTGCTCAAAGAATTTCGCGCCAATCACAATCACATGGCGATTGTCGTCGACGAATACGGCAGCGTCGCCGGTCTAGTCACCATTGAAGACGTGCTGGAACAAATCGTCGGCGACATCGGCGATGAGTACGATTTCGACGAAGAGTTGGATATTGCCCGCGAAGACGCCCGCCATTTCACCGTGCGCGCGCAAACGCGCATTACCGACTTCAACGAATACTTCGGCACTGCATACAGCGACGAGGAATACGACACCATTGGCGGCCTGCTGCTCAACCATCTGGGGCGCCTGCCGCGGCGCGGCGAGAGCGTGGCCATTGACGATATCGAATACAAAATGTTGCGCGGTGATCGACGCCGCATTGAAATGCTGCGCGTGACGACCTCCAGGGATATCGAATTACCTACGGAGGAATAAGCCCTATCGATCCGGCTTACGCTCGGCGAGCTTCTTGCGCAATAGTGCAAAGGCCAAGATGCTCAGGGTGATCAACAACAAGCCTACACCCAGCACGGTGCCGCTTTGCCGTTCGACAAAACTGGCGCCCAGGTGAATGGTGAGCAGCGCGTAGGGAAGTTCGGCCAATCCCAGCGACAACAGGTATTTCGGCAGGCTGTAGCGCACCAAGCCCAGCACATAGCCGGGAATCTCCGAGGGCAGCGCCAGTTGGAACAGCAACACCAGGATGAACGGCGTATCGCGGCGTATGTAACGTTCCAGGTGGCGCGTGCCGACACCTGCAGTGAACCAAGTGACCATGGGGCGGCCGAGAAAGTGCCCCACCGTGTAGGCGGTTAAACCACCCAGCAGCCAACCGCACCACAGCAGCAACACACTCAGCGGCTCGCCCCAGGTGTACACCGCCACCGGCACGATGACCGCTACCGACACAAACGCCAGCATCGCCGATAGCGCCGCAAAGACGACAAACAGCAAGGCACCGGTCACCGGGTTTTGCGTGATTACTTGTTGGCATACCGCCAGCAGTTCAAGCAGCGCCGCATGCAGTATGTCCGAGGCCGCAAGCGCGGCCAGCGCGGCGCATAACAAGCCCAGGACGAATACCCGGCGCCACACGTTGCTGCGCTGCAAGGGTAATGTTGGATCGAATTGTTTGGGTTTCATGCGGCGCTGGCGCTGACTGGGCGAGGTGTCGTGTGTATCGGATAGATTCGCGCACCATCATGCACCAAGGAATGCCCCATAAGCTGCAATATCGCCAGGGATGACCGGAGTTCGCCAATGAGGTTTTGTGCTTGAGTATCCGCGTGGGTTTGTGGTGTGATCGTACTGCCGTAGTCAGTGTTGCAGCCGAATCAAACATCAAGAGAGTCGCTTGACGTCGAGCGATGGCTGCAATTCCCGAACGCATCGGGCCACGATGTGCGGCCAACGATGTATGGCTTGAGCACCAAGATAGCCCGCGTATTCGAAGTGTCTATTCCAGATGGTTGCTGGCTCTGCCAGCTTGGGTGGGGTCAATAAATAAATGTTAGCCGACAAACTCTCGGTTCATATCCAGTCAGTCCGGCTCTATCGAGAGCGTTTGGCGACGTTGCAGGCGGTCTGGGACAACCTATCGTTGCTATCGCAGATGAGCGGCGACAGCACCGACATGCACGCCACGCGCACCGCATTCGAACAGTTGTCCGTCACGCTGTTGCAACGTCTGGCTGCAGAAAGCCTGAATAAAACCTTGCAGTCCATGCACGGCCGCGCCCAGGTGGCCATCGATGTGTTGGTGCGCAATTTGTTCGAACGCACTGCAGACATTGGTTTTATCTGCGCCGATCAAGAGGTGCAGCAATTTCTGCTGCAACCGCAACCGGCCAGCGACGAGCAACAACGGCTGTTGCGTAAGCGCTTCGCCGAGTATGTGGCCAAGTATTCGGTGTATGAGGATGTGGCATTGCTAGCGCCCGATGGCACGGTGTTGTTGCAGCTCAGCGGCGAGCCGATGGTGGCGCGCAGCACCGATCCCTTGGTCAAAGCTGCCGTTACCAGCAATGCTGCCTATGTCGAGTGTTTTCGGCGTATCGATGTATTTGGCGGTCAAACAGCCAGCCTGGTCTATGCCTATCGAGTGGCTGCCGCGAACAGGACACTGGGCATTGTGTGTCTGAAGTTTCGTCTGCAAGACGAAGTGCAGGGCATATTCCGTAAATTGCTCAATGCGCAAGATTGGCTGGTGTTGACCTTTGTGGATGCCGACGGGGTTGTGTTGGCCAGCAGTGATGTGTGGCAAATCCCGGTAGGTGCGCAGTTTCCTGTGGTGAAGACGGAGGGCGCGGTAGTGCGGTTTGCCGGGCGCGAGTATCTGGCCGTGACCCATGCCGCCAAGGCATTCCAGGGTTATGCCGGTCCGGGTTGGACCTGTCATGCCCTGATTCCGGTTGAGCAAGTCTGCAATGCCGAAACGAGTGCGGCCGCGTTGACCCTGCCGCCGCAAACGCTGGCGGCGGTGCGGCGCAATGCGCTGGTGTTTGCCGCGCAGCTGCAAAAAATTCCGCAGCAAGCCGAAGGTATCCAACGCGAGCTGAATCGCGCGGTGTGGAATGGCCATATTCACATTGGCACGCGCGCCGGTATCAATCACGCCTTTTCCAAAGTATTGCTGCGGGAGATCAGTCATACCGGTCGTAAAACCCAGGAAGTGTTCGAACAGTCGGTGTCGGAGCTGGAACGCACCGTGGTGTCCGCGA
The DNA here is from genome assembly GCA_031388915.1 of Pseudomonadota bacterium. Lineage (GTDB taxonomy): Bacteria > Pseudomonadota > Gammaproteobacteria > Steroidobacterales > Steroidobacteraceae > CAILZL01. The sequence continues at coordinate 7,195 of JANMSB010000247.1, forward strand.
TTCTGTATAGCAGCCGCACCGCGGCCGCGTTGGCCGTGGATATCTTGGATCGCAATTTATACGAGCGCGCCAATGATTGTCGTTGGTGGGCGTTGGATCGGCGTCTGGTGAACCATCTCGGCAGTGCCGATGGCGGCGTCACAACCAAGTCGGCTGAAGTGACGCAGGTGTTGCGTCGTATCAATGAGCTTTACACCGTTTATCACACCTTGGTGTTATTCGATGTTCACTGCAAAGTGGTGGCGGTGTCCAATGAACAGGGCGATGCCCTGCTCGGCACTGTGCTGCCAGAAGCCTGGGCGCAAGCCACGCTGAGTTTGCCGAATTCGCAGAGTTATCACGTCTCGGCGTTCGAGCCGAGCCAGTTCTATACACAGCAAAATACCTGGGTCTATACCGCCGCGCTGCGTTCGACGGTTGGGCGTGTGGTGGGTGGCATTGGCATTGTGTTCGATGCCACGCCGCAGTTGCGCGCCATGCTCGACGATGCTTTGATGAATATGCATCCCGGCAGTCTGGCGGTATTCGTTAGTCGCAACGGTCGCGTGTTGGCCGCTACCGCGCGCTACCAGCCTGGCGATGTCTTAAACGTGGATCGCGAGTTGCTTGCGCCGCCCCCGGAGGGCGATACACGCATCATTGCCTTGGATGGCACTTACTACGCGATCGGCGTGCAAGCCGGCGCTGGCTATCGCGAGTATCCGGGCATCCAGGTGCTGGCGATGGTTATGGTTCCACTCGGCGAGGTGACCGACACGCACCTACCAGCGCGCATTGCATCGGCTGAGCAAATGACTGCCCGTCGCAGCACAACAGATACCGAGTACTTGGAATTGGCGACGTTCTACGTGGGCATGCATTGGTTGAGCGTGCCGTCCGCCTGCGTATTAGAGGCGATGAACGCCGACAAATTACACACGCTGCCGGAGAAAGTGCGGGGCCGCGCCGGCTATGTCATGTTCGATGGACAGGCCGTGATGGTGGTTGATTTGGCGATGTTGTTGGATGGCGCAAGCCGCGCGTCGCGAAGTGGCGAAGTGGTGCTGGTGCGCGCTGCTGACGGCAAGCTGCTGGGGTTGCTGGTTGATTCCTTGGGCGAAATTCCCCAGGTCAGCGTTGCGGCGGTGCTGCCCATGTCGGATCTGCGCGCCATTACCGATCGCATGGTGCGCGGTGAGCAAGCCGATGCGCCCTTGCTGATGATAGTGAGTGTCGAGCGTGTGGTGGCGGCGATGAATGGCGGCTAGGGTGTTCTGATTCTTGCTATGGCGAGGGCGCCTCGCCCCTGGATGCCGTGTTCTGCACTATGATGCCGGCCACGCCATCTGCGTCGGAGGCTTGCCATGAATGAAGAACTGTTCGAACGCCTCGAGATGAAGGTTGCCTATCTGGAGCGCGCCAATCACGAGTTGAGCGATGTGGTGTACCGGCAGCAGCAGGAACTCAACGAATTGCGTGCGCGGCTGGCCAACATGCTGGGTCGCTTCGAAACGCTGGCGAATCAACAACGCCCCTACACCGACGAAGAAGAGCGGCCGCCGCACTATTAAAGTCAGCTACTCGAGAATCCATTTGGCGCTCAAATCCACCGTGTTCAAAGCTGACCTGCAGGTCAGCGATATGGATCGTCACTACTACCAAAGTCATGCGCTCACGTTGGCGCAGCATCCTTCCGAAACCGAGCAGCGCTTGATGGTGCGCTTGTTGGTGTTTGGGTTACACGCCGACCCGCGACTGGAATTCGGCAAGGGGTTGAGTTCCGAGGAGCCGGATTTGTGGCGCAAAGATTTGACCGGGCAAATCGAATTGTGGATTGCAATCGGTCAACCTGATGAGCAAGCCATCCGGCGCGCCTGCGGCCGGGCGCGCCAGGTGTTTGTGTACACCTACAGCGGCAACAGCGCCCAACTGTGGTGGGATAAAACCGGCGCGGCGTTACAGCGCTGCAAGAATTTAACGGTGATCGATATAGCCTCGCACAGCGCTCAATCGTTGGCCGAGTTGGCGCAGCGGAACTTGCAGATGCAGTGCTTGCTACAAGATGGTCAGGCGCAACTAATCACCGATACCACCATGCTGCCGATTGAATTGGTTACGCGCATGGCCCAGCACTAGGCTGTCGTACTGGGGAGGCTTATGCTTAGGTTTGTGCGCCACTTCAGGAAGCCGCCATGCCTGCCATCATTGCCTTCAGTCAGCAACACACGACGCCAGACACCGATTACCCACGACCGGAACGCTTAGTTAAGGGCAACCCACAGCGCACCACCTGGAACCATTACACCAACGACACCAGCGAAGTGTTCGCCGGTGTGTGGGCTTGCGAGGTCGGTAGTTGGCAAATCGAAATGGGCGCGACGGAAGACGAATTCTTTTTTGTCACCCAGGGCCGCTGCCGGTTGATCGACGCAGCAGGTATGGCGGTGGAGGTGAGTGCGGGTGAGTCGTTGCTGATTCCCGCCGGCTTCACAGGCGTGTTTGAAGTGCTGGAGCCAATGCAGAAGCACTATATGATTATTGAGCGCAGGGGGCTTGTCGAACGAAAATCTTAAGGAAGCTCCGCTTAACCTACTGCGCCAACAGCGGCTGATACTCCGGATGCCGTTTAATGTAAGCGGCGATGAACGGACACATCGGCACCACGGTTTCCTTGCGAGCTCGCACTAAATCCAAGGCGCCCTTGGCCAGGGCCGAGCCGATGCCGCGTCCGTTGAGCGCGGGTGGTACTTCCGCATGCGTCATGCTGATCACGCCACCATGGCGTCGATAGTTGATGAAGGAAATATGGCCGTCCACATCCAATTCGAAGCGCTGCCGTGAAGTGTTGTCGCTGACGCTACTCATGAGTTGGTGCCTAATTGGGTTGATTGAGCAAGGCGTCGATGTCGGCGGCCACATCTTCCGGCTTGGTAATGGGTGCGTAGCGTTTGATCACTTGGCCCTGACCATTGATTAGGAACTTAGTGAAGTTCCACTTAATGCCTTCGGAACCTAATAGTCCCGGTTGTTGTGCTTTCAGATGGCGATACAGGGGCAGCGCATTGGCGCCGTTGACTTCGATCTTGGCGAATAGGGGGAAACTGACGTCGTAACTCAATTTGCAGAACTGCTGAATCTCAGCTTCGGTGCCGGGTTCTTGATGGCCAAATTGGTCGCACGGAAATCCCAGCACCGCAAAGCCGCGGTCGCGGTATTTTCGATATAGCGCTTCCAGGCCGGCGTACTGTGGTGTGAAACCACACTTGCTGGCGACATTCACGATCAGCAGAACCTTGCCGGCATAGTTAGCGAGTGACTGGTGGGTTCCGTCGATGCCGGGTGCGGTAAATTCATGAATGTTCATGCGCGTTGTTCTCGGTGCGGGTAATCAGGATGGGCGTGCCGCAGTCTTGGGCAGGGCCAAACCGTAAGCGAAATATAGCAGTATCAACCTGGTCTTTAGTGTCAATAGCAGGCACGCGGAAATTGAGATGAAATCACTCAGCCTAGCCAGTCGCGGCAGTCTCTTACCTGTCGCAGCCGATGTGTGCAGCGTTGTTGGGCGCGGATCGGAGCAGCCATTTCGTCACACGAGCTGTGTGATAATGGCTTAATTCATATCCCAGATCTTAACTTCATATAAACGAACTGGCTTTCGTCGCAGTGATTTTCCTACCAACCTTGTTTGATCGTTTTGCTGTGCGCCTGGCGTTTCCGCTGGGCGCAATGCTGGCACTGGCGTTTGCGCCGTTCGGCATCTGGCCGTTGGCAATTGTGTGTCCTGCCTTGCTGTTTTTGGCATGGCAGGGCGCTAGCCCCAAGCGTGCTGCGGCCATTGGTTTTTGGTTTCATTCGGGCACCTTCCTGGCCGGCACTTATTGGCTGTATCACAGCGTACACACCATCGGCGGCGCACCGATCTGGGTGGCGATGCTGCTGATGCTGGGTTTGGTGGCGATCATGGGCGCCTATCTCGCGTTGCTGGGTTACCTGCAAGCGCGTGTTCTACCCACTGGCGGCCCGCTGCGTTGGTTGATTGGCTTACCGGCACTGTGGGTGTTGTTGGAATGGTGGCGCGGCTGGTTCTTAACCGGCTTTCCCTGGTTGTCATTGGGCTATGCACACATCGATTCACCGCTGGCAGCGTTGGCGCCAGTGTTGGGCGTGTATGGCATTGGGCTGGTATGTGCATTGAGCGCTGGCGCACTGGTGACGTTGCTGCTGGGTAATGCACGTCAACGCATGATGGCGACTGCGGTCTTGGTGCTGCCGTGGCTGGTGAGCTGGCCATTGTGGAAGCATGAATGGACGCAGGTCACCGATGGCCCGATCTCCGTGGCGGTGGTGCAGGGTTCGGTGCCGCAGGATCACAAATGGAGTCCGGAATGGCGCGACAAGACCTTGGCGCTTTACCACGACTTGGCTAAACCACATTTCGGCACGCAGTTGATCGTCTGGCCCGAAGCGGCGTTGCCGGATCTTGCACATCAACTCACCCACTACCTCAGCGAGTTGTGGACCGAAGCCCGCGCGGCCAACAGCGATTTGGTGATGGGGCTGCTGCACTACGACCCGCAGCGCGACGCTTACTACAACGGCGTGTTGGCGCTAAGCGATGAAGTGCAGTGGTATCACAAGCGGCACTTGGTGCCATTCGCCGAATTTTTCCCCGTGCCAGATGTGGTGCGCGGTTGGATGCGCATGATGAGTCTGCCGTACAGCGATTTTAATGCCGGCGACGCGCACCAACCGGCGCTGCATGCGGCCGGTCAGAAACTTGGCCTCACCATTTGTTATGAAGACGGCTATGGCGCCGAGCAGTTGTCGACGCTCAAGGATGCGACCTTGTTGGTCAATGTCACCAATGATGCTTGGTTTGGCGATACCAGCGCGCCCTACCAGCACTTGGATATCAGCCGCATGCGCGCGTTGGAAGCGGGCCGCGACATGGTGCGCGCCGCCAACGATGGCGTTTCGGCGTTAATCGCTGCCGATGGTCAGGTCGTGGCCACGTTACCGCGCTTCCAAGCAGCGGTGCTGACCGGTCAGGTACAACCGCGCACGGGCTTAACGCCCTATGCGCGCGTGGGCAACTGGCCGGTGATTGTGTTGTGTGTGGCGGGTATGTTGGTAGTGCTGCTGCGCAAGCGGTCGATATCCGTTGTAGGGGCGGTTCGTGAACCGCCCTCTGAATTTCCATCCGCTTAAGCGGGTGGTTCGCGAACTGCCCCTACCGTGTTTCGAGTTTTATCATTTTCTATTGAGTTGTCATGGATCAACTACTGCAAACCATTTTGCTCGGCATCATTGAAGGCATCACCGAGTTCCTGCCTATTTCCAGTACCGGACATCTATTGATTGCCGAGCATTGGCTGGGCCATCGTTCCGATCTATTCAATGTTGCCATTCAAGCTGGCGCCATCTTGGCGGTGGTCTTCATCTACTGGCAGCGCCTGTGGGGGATGATGGCGGGTATTGCTAAACCCGAGAATCGGGATTACATCGTCAAGCTAGGCGTGTCGTTTTTGATTACGGTAGTTGGTGGCTTCATCGCCAAACAGTTGGGGCTGGAACTGCCGGAAACCGTTGCGCCGGTGGCCTGGGCGTTGATTATCGGCGGCTTGGTCATTTTTCTGGTGGAGCGTTACGTCAGCCACCATGAAGTGAGTGAAGTCGTTACCTGGAAAGTGGCGGTAGTGGTGGGTCTCGGCCAGATATTAGCAGCGGTATTTCCCGGCACCTCGCGCTCCGCAGCAACCATTTTTGCGGCAATGCTTGCCGGGTTAACTTCGCGTGCGGCGGCTGCGGATTTTGCGTTTCTGGTTGGCATTCCTACCATGTTCGCCGCCACCGGCTACGAGCTAATGAAAGTTATCAAGAACGGTGAAGTCGCGCACGAAGATTGGACCGCCCTGACGATTGGTTTTTGTGTGTCAGCCGTCGTGGCTTTCATCGCTGTGAAGTGGTTATTGCGTTACATTCAAACCCACAAGTTCACGGTGTTTGCCTGGTATCGTTTGGCTGTGGGCGTGTTCTTGCTGGCGTTTGTGTGATGTAGGGGCGGACCCGCGTGTCCGCCCTCTTTGATTGCCACCCCTGAAGGGTGGACACGCGGGTCCACCCCTACGAAACTTTGATGCACAAACTGTAGGGGCGACGCATGCGTCGTCCTTCCGATAGCAGGTGAGGCATGCCTCACTCCTACATGTGAGAGCACTCATGCAAGTCACCGTTGCCGCCACCCAATTTGCCTGCACTGAAAATCGTGCGCATAACCTGCAAACCGCTGAACGCATGGTGCGTGCCGCTCATGCGCGCGGCGCACAGGTGATCGTGTTGCAGGAGTTATTCGAAACGCCGTACTTCTGCAAAGACCACGATACGAAGTATTTCGATCTGGCCCTGCCCATTGCCGACAACCCCGCCGTGCAGCGTTTGCAGCTCGTCGCAAAAGAACTGCAAGTGGTGCTGCCCGTCAGCGTGTTCGAGCGCGCCGGCAATGTGTTTTATAACAGTATGGCCATGATCGATGCCGATGGCTCGCTGCTGGGTACGTATCGCAAGTCGCACATCCCCGAAAGCCCCGGCTATCACGAGAAGTTTTATTTCGCGCCCGGTGATACCGGCTTCAAGGTCTGGCCAACGCGCTTTGGAAACATCGGCGTCGGCATCTGCTGGGATCAATGGTTCCCAGAATGCGCCCGCGCCATGGCGTTGATGGGCGCAGACATGCTGCTGTATCCCACCGCGATTGGCGAAGAACCACAGGACACAAGCATCGACTCACAACCGCATTGGCAAAGAACCATGCAAGGCCACGCCGCCGCCAACATCATGCCGGTGATTGCTGCCAACAGAATTGGCGTGGAGCAGGGCAAGCAATGGCGAGTGCAGTACTACGGTTCATCGTTCATCACCGATCACACCGGTGCGGTGATTGAGCAAGCGGATCGGGTGACGGAATCTATTTTGACCGCCAGTTTTGATCTGGATGCGATTAGCGAGTATCGACGGGCGTGGGGTGTGTTTAGGGATCGACGGCCGGAGTTGTATGGGGGATTATTGTCGTTGGCTGATTAGTAGATTGTCTTTCTGATTTTCCGGCGCAGGTGCTGCCCAACTTCTGTATAAGGGCGCCTCTCGCATTCGCGTAAACTGCCCGGATCATGACCGACCCGACTCC
>JANMSB010000199.1:0-1735 GCA_031388915.1 Pseudomonadota bacterium
TTTCCACTGGTGAACAACATTCTGTACGCGAGTTTGTCGAGCGTGCCGGTGCATGCTTGGAGATGAATATTGAATGGCGTGGTAAGGGCGTGGATGAGCACGGCATAGATACCAAGACAGGAAATGTCATCGTGAAGATTGACCCCCGTTACTTCCGACCTACCGAAGTAGAAACGCTACTGGGCGACCCGAGCAAGGCCCTCGCCAAACTTGGGTGGAAAACAGAGATCACATTCCCACAGTTAGTCGAAGAGATGGTGGCATCGGATCGGGCTCTAGCGCAGCGTGATGCCATGGTCGCCCGCGAAGGTTTCAAGACGTATCGCCATCATGAATAAATCCAGTCGTATTTATGTGGCAGGACATCGGGGTTTGGTGGGCTCTGCAATCTTGCGAGGCCTTACCACTGCTGGGTTTAGCCAAGTCATCACGAGCAGCAGTGCAGAGCTGGATTTGCGCCAGCAGGCGGCTGTGGATGCCTTCTTCAATTCCGAGCAACCAGAGTATGTTTTTCTTGCTGCTGCCAAGGTGGGCGGCATTCACGCAAACAGCTCCTTTCCTGCCGAGTTCATTCGCGACAACCTGCAAATTCAGACCAATGTAATCGATGCGGCTTGGCGTCACGGCAGCAAAAAGTTGTTATTCCTGGGGTCAAGCTGCATTTATCCTAAGCTCGCATCGCAGCCAATGTCAGAAGCCTGTTTGTTAACGGGGGCACTGGAGCCTACCAACGAGTGGTACGCCATTGCGAAGATTGCCGGCATAAAAATGTGTCAAGCCTACCGTCGTCAATATGGCTTCAATGCAATCGCCGCTATGCCCACCAATCTTTATGGGCCGGGCGACAATTTCAGTCTGGAGAACTCGCATGTGCTACCCGCGATGATCCGCAAATTTCACGAAGCCAAGCAAAAAGGTGATGAAGCCGTGATTGTGTGGGGCACAGGCAAACCACGGCGCGAATTCTTGCATGTCGACGATTTGGCAGATGCTTGCGTGTTCTTAATGCAGTACTACGAAAGTGACGAATTGGTTAACGTTGGCTGGGGTGAGGATGTCTCGATTACTGAATTGGCTCAACTCGTGGCCGACGTTGTTGGGTTTCACGGTGAAGCTCAATACGATACGAGCAAGCCCGATGGTCCTCCGCGTAAGCTCTTAGACGTCAGCCGCATAAAAGCATTGGGATGGTCACCGCGAATCGCGTTGAACCGGGGCCTCGCTGCTACGTATCAGTGGTTCCTGGTCAATCACGACGTGATTCGCCGATAGGTGGCTGTAATTGGTCAGTGATGAATAGAGAGGCCAGATAGCTGGCATTGGATGGAGGTTGCGATGTTTGGGCGGACTACAGAAAAGTGCATGTTACTGAGTATTTCCAGATGAATACTCGGATGGAAGAGCAATATGACGAGGAGGTCATAGATCTCCGCGCGCTTTTTGCCAAATTGATTGCAAAGCGATGGTGGATTATTGGGTGCATTCTTTTGTCCACGGCAATATTTACGGTTGCTGCTTTTAAGATTACGCCGGTATATCGCGCTTCCGTACTGTTGATATCTGCCAGCGGTGAGCGAAGCAGTATGAGCGGGTCATTGAGTTCCGCGCTCGGGCAATTTGGTGGTCTTGCCTCTTTGGCTGGGATCAATGTCGGAAGCGGTGATGCCGCAACTGAAGAGGCTCTGGCCGTGCTCGGATCGCGGCAGTTCACGGGCGCCTTTATTGAAGATAACCA
>JANMSB010000077.1:0-6626 GCA_031388915.1 Pseudomonadota bacterium
ACTTATCTGAAGCAGGAAGTGGTTAGCGTGAGTTTCGCCCGCAGCGCTGGGGCCATACAGAGTCGCGAAGGTTTAAATCACTACGCCATTGGCGATGCGTTGATTACCGGCTCCACCGGCGACCAGTGGAGCGTATCGCGCAATCGGTTTGATGCTAAGTACTTGCCGATGCCCGGGATCGAACCTGGTCAGAACGGCCAGTACCAGAACCGCCCCACGCCCGTGCTCGCCTTACAACAATTACAAGATTTCAGCGTGGCGCGCTCAGTCGGCGGCGACGTGATTCACGGCCAAGCCGGCGATTGGCTGATGCAATACGCGCCGGGCGATCATGGCATTGTGGAAGCCGCCAAGTTCCAGACGGTTTATCGGCGCGGCGAATAAGCGGCACTCTTTGTCCGCAAGGCGGCAAACGGTTGCCGCTCATGTTCGTTTGCTCACAATCGTACACATCACCGGCGCGCTTGCTTTAAGACAACACCCCCACGGCCGCTAACCCGTACTGGAATCCTATTTGTCCAGTGGCCATTGACCATGCATTGCACTTCACTCTTCAGGCGGCTTCGTCAATTGTTGGCACGCCGGTTCGGCTCGACAGTGAGCTTGAGCCTGGGCATGGCCGCCGTCTTGCTGTGCGCGCCTGCGCAGGCTGCTAACAACGCTGTCCTGCCCGCCGCAGCCAAACTCAGCTTTGCCAGCCTGGGCGTCGGCAGCCTGGAGCTGCGCGGCTTACAGACCATGGGCTACGCCAGCTTCGGTACCCGCAGCGACGAAGTCGTCACCAGCGCCAAACTGCATCTGCGACTGACCTATTCGCCGGCGCTGCTGCCGGAGCTGTCGCATCTGCGCATCAGTCTCAATCAACAAGTGCTGACCGCGCTGCCCTTGCCCAAGGAAACGGCCGGCCAGGAAGTGGAACGTGTGATTGACCTGGACCCTCGTTATTTCACCGACTACAACCAACTGCGCTTTGACTTGATCGGCCACTACACCTTGCAGTGCGAAAACCCCGAGCATTCTTCGTTGTGGCTGAGCATCAGCCCACACAGTTGGTTGGAGTTGGGCGTGAGCCCGCTGGAATTGCGCAATGAACTGGCCTTACTGCCCGCACCGTTCTTTGATCGCCGCGATAACCAACGCTTGGTGTTACCGATGTTGTTGCCTGCGGAACCTTCCCTGCCGTTGTTGCACGCAGCCGGCGTGGCGGCATCATGGTTTGGCATGCTGGCCGACTATCGCAGCGCGCGCTTTCCCGTCAGCGCGAATGCACTGCCCGACCGGCACGCACTGGTGTTTGCCACTAATACCGCCCGCCCGCCACAACTTAAGCTGACCGAGGTCAACGAACCCACCATCAGCGTAATCGACAATCCGGCACAGCCGCGCCTCAAACTGTTGGTGTTTCAAGGCAGGGACGAAGCGCAACTCGAACAAGCCGTCATGGCGCTGGTGATCGGTAACCCGGTATTCAGCGGCGATCGCGTCACCGTCACAGGCGTCAAGGCCGCGCCGCGCGCTGCTTACGATGTGCCGCGCTGGTTGCGCAGCGACCGGCCGGTGAAGTTGGGCGAACTGGTGGATTCCAACAGTCAGTTGCAAGCCACCGGCATTGCGCCCGGCCCGATCAGCGTCAACCTGCGCTTGCCGCCGGATCTGTTCACCTGGAATCGCGCCGGCGTGCCGGTGGATCTGCGCTATCGCTACACCGCGCCCATCGACACCGATAACTCCATGCTGAGCATCAGCATCAACAACCAGTTGCTGCGTTCCTTCCGCCTGCGTCCCGACGCCAATGCCGGATCGGGTGGCAAGCTGCGCGTGCCCTTACTGAGCAGCGCCGACTCACAACAGCGCGACGATCTGTTAATCCCCGCTTTCCAACTGGCCAGCAACAACCAGATGCAATTCCAGTTTGCGCTGGAGTATCACCGCGATGACATGTGTCGCGATGTATTCAACGATCCCACGCGCGAAGCGATCGACCCCGATTCCACCATCGACATTTCCGGCTTCGCGCACTACACCGCGCTGCCCAACTTGGCGTTGTTCGCCAATGCCGGGTTCCCATTCACGCGCTATGCCGACCTGTCGCAGACCGCGCTAGTGCTATCCGACGTGTTACCCCACTCGCTGCAACAGCTGTTTTTCGTGCTCGGCCGCATGGGCCGACATACCGGCGCGGCCGCGACCCACTATCACTTGCTGGATGCACAGCAAGCCGCACAGGCAAAAAACCTGGATCTACTGCTGCTCAGCGGCGCTGCCACCAACCGCTTGTTAACGCAGTGGGACGCAACGCTATCGCTGCGCATGAACGACAACGAGCGGGTGTATCGCGAAGGTACTGCCGCACCGGCATTCTTCACTGACCCGCTGCGGCTTACACCCAACGCGAGTTCGAACAATGAAGTCAGCATCAACACCAATGGCTCGTTGGGCGCGTTCATCAGCTTCGAATCGCCGCTGGCCGCGAATCGCACGGTGGTGGCGCTGACCGCCAGCGATACTGCCGCAGCACAGTCGTTGCTGAATACACTGGAAGACGACAGCAAGGTGCCGATGATTCGCGGCGACTTGGCCATCGTGCGTGGCGACAACGTGCAAAGCTATCAAGGCGATGCTGTCTATTACGTCGGTTCCCTATCGTGGTGGATGTGGCTGTGGTTCCATGTGTCGCAGCATCCCGTACTGCTGACACTGCTGGCGATTGTCATGGCGGTGGGCGTGGCGCTACTGAGCTATGGCTGGTTGCAACAACGACTACGCAAACGCATGGCCGCCGACGCTGCACCGCCATCGGACTAGCGTGGCGGCCCGATGCAGTCTCTGTCATCGCCACCTACACAGACGCGACCGCGTGTCTTGAAGCGCATTGCCTGCTTGATATGCTGCGCGCTGTGCATCATGGCGCGCAGCGCCAGTGCAGCCTGCCCGTCGTGGCCGCTATGGCAGACATTCAAAACGCTGTACATCAGCAGCGATGGCCGCGCGATTGACGCCAGCACCGCCGCACAGATCACCACCTCGGAAGGTCAGTCGTATGCCATGTTGTTGGCGCTCGCGGCCAACGACCGCGCCGTCTTCGCACAACTACTGCAATGGACGGAAAACAATCTGGCCAAGGGCGATCTCGGCAAGACGCTGCCCGCCTGGCAATGGGGTCGCAGCACCAATCAACAATGGCAGGTGCTTGACGACAACTCAGCCAGCGATGCCGATGTGTGGCTGGCTTATTCGTTAAGCGAAGCCGGCCGCTTGTGGCGCGAACCGCGTTACACACAACTGGCGCAGGCTTTGTCGGAAACGATTCTACGCGAGGAAGTAACGTTGGTTACCGGCCTCGGCCCAGCGCTATTGCCGGGCATGCGCGGCTTTGTCAGCGAGCAAACCTGGCGTTTCAATGCCAGCTATTTGCCGCTGCAAGCGCTGCGGCTGCTGGCGCGCGAACACAACCCACTATGGAATGACATAGCCGCCTCATCGCTGCGTATCATCATCGCTTCTGCGCCACGGGGCTACGCCACGGATTGGATCGAGTATCGCAGCGACCACGAATTCGACCGGGGATTCATCACCGACCGCACCACCCATGGCCTCGGCAGTTATGAAGCCATACGTGTGTATTTGTGGGCAGGCATGTTGGCGCCGACTGATCCCGACTTCGACACGATCAATCGACAACTCGCGCCGGCACTGCGGCAATTCGCGCAGCAGACACACCCCGCAGAACGTATCGATACCACCACGCTAACCTTGCAAGGTACAGGATCACCCGGCTTTTCCGCCGCGTACCTACCGCTGCTAAAAACCAACCAACAAGTGACCGCACTAGCGCAACAGCTCGAGCGCACCCGTCAGTCGCTGACAACCAATCAAGCGTATTACAGCGACGTGTTGACGTTATTCGGCCGCGGTTGGCTGGAAGGTTGGTTGCGCTTTGCTGCTTCCGGGCGCTTGCAAGTGAAATGGAGCAGCACATGCACGCGTTAATCGCAGTGTCATTTTTGATCTTCAGCGCATCATTGCAAGCAGCGGCGCCAGCCATTGCCAACGATGCTTTGCTGCATAGTGCCCGCATGTGGGAAGCGCGTGACCGTGGCGACCTAGCCCTGCTGGCGCTACAAAAATTGGTGGCAGCGCGACCCGACTCTCCCGATGCGCTTCAGGAGTTAGGCGAACTAGCGCTGCGCATGAACGACATCGCCGCTGCCACGGAAGTGCTGGCGCAATTGCAGGCGCGCTTTAACAACAGCGGCCAGGCACGCGCCTTCGATCTCGAATATCGATTGGCCACCCGTGATCGCTTACAACTGGCATCGTTGCAGCGCTTGGTGGAAGTAGGCAAACATACCGAAGCGCGTGCGGAGTTTGCACGCCTGTTTCCGCGCGGCGCACCGAATGGCTACTTAAGCATTCAGTACTATCAGTTGCTGGCGAACCTGCCGGGCAACTGGCAACGTGTGTATGACCAGCTCAATACACTCAGCAAGCAACATCCCGATGAGCCGCGCTATCGATTTGCGCTAGCTAAACACTTACTGCGACGTGACAACACCAAGCTACAAGGTGTACGTATGTTGCATGAGCTGAGCCGACGCAACGATCTGCGCTTAAGCGAAGTCGATGATGCATTGATCGTCGCACTCAAAGCGCTGGGCGAGCAACAAGCGCCACCCGAGGTGGTGAACGCCTATGTGCAACGCCATCCCCAAGACACTCAAGCCGCCAACCTATTGGCGAAGTTCAACACCCGCCAACGCGACACACAACGCTGGCGGCGCGCCGTGCTGACCTGGTTGGCACCGGACGAGCCGATCAAGAACGATGCGCAGGTGCAAGCCGCTCTCACCCGTATGCGCCAACAAGATGCCACACTGGATGCGGCGCTGCGAACACTGTTCACGCTGGATCATGCCGCCGACCACAATGCGCAGGTAAATCAAGCAGTGGCCCAAGAAATGGAAAATTGGCGCACACGCGGGCGCACGGCGCTTGAGCAAGGGCGCTATGCCGATGCGGATTTGAACCTGCGCATTGCGCTGGCGTTTAAACAGGGTGAATTCGAAAACACCATTGCGCTCGCCGAACAACTACAAGTAACCGGTCGCGACCGAGACAGCGGCGCGCTGCTAAGCACCGCCGCTCAACTCGCACCCGCCTCCAGTTGGTTGTTTGAAACCACTATCCGCTGGCTGGTGCAACATGATCAGACTAACCGCGCATTGGCATTGCTGGCGACCAGACCGCTGGATAGCAAGTATGTTGCCGGCACGCGCGATGCCTTACGCACCGCTGCGTTGAAACAACGCGCCGATGACACTGCCAGCACTGATCCGCAGCAGTCGTTAATCGATCTGCAAACCGCGTTGGCACTAACGTCAGATGATATTTGGCTGCGTTATCAGCTTGCCAATCGCTACGCAGAAGCAGGCGAACAGGAGCGCGGCCGCACACTCATGGAAGCCGGCGCGGCGCGCATGAGTAACAACGCCGAGCTGCGCTATGCACAGGCGCTGTATCTGTCGGGCATTGACCAAGCTCAGGCAGCATTAGCGGCGCTGCAAACAATTCCCGCAGACCAGCACACCGACAGCATGACAGCGCTTCAGGCGCGGCTATCGCAAGCATTGCTGCGCCGGGAAATCGATTCACTGATCGAGCAACAACGCTATGCCGAAGCAGCGTTTTTGCTCGATAAGGTGAGCGCCGAACAACCCAGCGACCGCAGCCTGCGTATCTGGCGCGCCGAACTGGATCAGCAAATGCAGCAGCCACAAGCCGCGCGCAATCGTTTAGCAATCTTGGTGGCGGAACAACCCGACGATCTGGACACACGCCTGGACTATGTTCGCGCGCTGACCAACAGCGGTGATATCGAAATGGCCAAGCAGCAATTGCAGGCAGTACAACAACGCGCTGCACTCAGCGACGCCAAACTGCAATTGGCCATCGCGCGCCGTGCGTGGAGCCTTGACGACGCCGCCACCACGGCGCAAACCCTGCGACCGGTGCTGGCACACTTGCCTGATAATGGCGAGGCGTGGCTGTTGGCTGGTCGTAGCGAACTGGCGCTACAGAATTTTTCTGCTGCGCGAAATCACTTGCTGCACGCAGAACAATTGAATGCCGACGAGACTTCCGCACAAGCACGCGCCTTGCGCTTGAGCATTGATGCGCGTCTGCAATCGACACTGACTACCGGCATTCAATCTCGCCACAAACCGGGCGATTCCGGTATTTCGCAGTTCGGCTCGCTATCACTGCTCAACGCCTGGCACTGGCCGATCAACTACGATCAACGTCTGACGCTACGCGCCGATGCGGTCACGCTTGATGCCGGCCGCCTGCCGGAGAACAACCGTGCCGCAACATTGTTCGGCACGAACTACTTGAACAACAACTATCAACATACCAACCGCACGCAACGCGGACTCAGCTTAGGGCTAATACACAGCACCGATTTCACCACGGCGGATATTGGCGTCACGCCGCTGGGCTTTTTGTTGCCCAACATCGTCGGCGGTTTTGCATGGCAACCCCAATTGAAGACTGTGGATGTCACTGTTGGCGTAGAACGCCGCGCGGTCACCAGCAGCGTATTGTCGTATGCCGGCATGCGCGACCCC
>JANMSB010000100.1:0-2913 GCA_031388915.1 Pseudomonadota bacterium
GATTTGATTGTGTATGGATTCGATCACATCACGCCGGAGATGCAGCAGTTGTTGCAGGCGTGGCGTGAGCGCGGTGTGAAGATGCATTCGTTCGAACCCGCGCAACGTCAAGCACAGGCGCAAGTGCTGGCGGCTAAGGACAGTCACGATGAGTTGCGACTCGCGGCAAGCTGGGCGCGTGCGCAAGTCGAGGCAGGACTTAAGCGTGTTGCAATGGTGGTGCCCAGACTTACCGCTCAGGCCGCACAGGTACAGCGACGCTTCACTGAAGTGTTTGCGCCAGCGCAACGCCGCATCGATCAAGCCGCTGAACCCATGGCATTTCATATCGCGGCTACACCGGCCTTGAGCAGCTATCCACTGGTGCATCACGCCTTGTTGTTGTTGCAACTGGTGCAGGGCAGGGCAGATGTGTTGTTAGTGGGACAGGTGTTACGTTCACCCTTTATTACTGGATATGAAAGCGAAGCGCCGCAACGCGCCTTGGCTGATGTACGCGCTCGCGAAGACCGCCGCGAATATTGGAACTGCAATGAATTGGAGCGGTTGGCGGCTATCAGCCAATGTGGGAAATTGGCTGCCTGTATGCAGGCGGCCAGTAATTACCTGCGTGATCATCACGACAGCGCCTTGCCCAGCCAATGGACCGAACGCTTTTCGCAACTACTCAAAGCCAGCGGCTGGGCACAGGGCCGAGCACTCGATAGCAGCGAACAGCAAACGCTGAACAAGTTGCAACAACTCATGGCCACGCTCAGTGCCTTGGACGAACTGCTTGGCAAGATCACGCTGCGCACCGCCGTCAACACGCTACGTGACGCCTGCAATGCCGAGAGTTTTGCGCCGGAGGCGGTGGACCAAGCGGTAACTATTATTGATGTGGACAGCATTGCCGGCATGCAATTCGATGCGCTGTGGGTGATGGGCCTGCATGCGGGCGACTGGCCACCTGCGCCAGAACCCGATCCCTTTCTGCCTATCGAGCTGCAACGTCAATACGGTTTGCCCGAAGCCAGCGCTGAGCAATGTTTGCAACTGGCGCAGCACAAACTACAGCGCTTGATACGCGCGGCGGATCAAGTGGTGCTGAGCTGGCCGCAACATGACGACGATGCCGAACTGCGTCCGAGTCCGTTGTTGGCGTATCCAACACTGTCCATCGAGTCGCTACCGCAAGCTGCGACTCAAGCGCTGGGTCAACAGTTGCTCGCACAACGCCCGACACTGGAATCCTTCGTGGATGATTTCGCACCACCACAGGCAGCCGGTGCGGCACGGGGCGGTACGCGCATCCTGGAGCTGCAAAGCCGTTGTCCGTTTCGCGCACAGGCTGAGCTACGTTTGCATGCGCAGCCGTTGCCCAGTGTTTCGCCAGCAGTGGAAGCCACCGAACGTGGCACCTTGGTGCATCGCGTACTGACTGAAGTGTGGCAACAATTGAAGGATTCCGATGGTCTGCGCGCGTTGAACGTTGATGAATACGCGCAACAAGTCCATCGCATTGCCGAACGCATCGCTCCCCAAGTGATTCCCGCCACGACCATACACCGGCAACGATTGGCCGCATTGGAAGTCGAGCTATGCGTGCAATGGATCATGGCGCTGCTAACGCTCGAAGCACAACGCCTACCGTTTCGCGTGTATCGCGCCGAGCAAACCGAGCATTACACGTTGGCCGGTATGAGCATCAAGATACAGCTCGACCGTATCGACGAACTCGCCGACGGCGGAAAATTATTAATCGACTATAAAACCGGCGACGCCAACACCACTGCCGATTGGTTGGATCGCACACCCGGCCGGCCACGCAGCCCGCAATTGCCCTTGTATGCACTGGCGCATCGACAGCAATTGGCCGGCATTACCTTCGCGGTGCTGGCGCCCGGTAAAGCAGAGTTCCGCGGCTTGGCCGACACCGACAGCATCGCACCCGGCATTGCCGACTACGCTCAACTCAAGCCCTATAGAAAACTGTCCGGCATCGAGTCATGGGATGACTTGCTGCAGCACTGGCAGACGGTGCTCAATGTGCTGGCGCAGCAGTATCTTTCCGGTGCTGCGTATGTGGACCCGCTGAAGAACGAATGCACTTACTGTCACTTGCAAAGCCTGTGTCGCGTGCATGAGTTGTTGGAAGCCAGCGACTTGCAGATCAGTGAGCTGGACGCCGATGAGGAGGGAAGTGATGCATAAAAAACCTCCTAACGATTCCCCTTCCACAGCTCCCTCCCCCGCAGGCGGGGGAGGGCACTCCGAACGCCCCCATCCTGTCCTTCCCCCGTCGAACGGGGGACGGGACGCTGTGGTGAGGGGAACGGAGCTTGCCGACACTCAGGCACGCCAAGAAGCACTCAAGCCGGCTCACTCCTTTATCGTGCAGGCTCCCGCCGGCTCGGGCAAAACTGAGTTGTTGACGCAGCGCTATCTGCGCTTGCTTACCACCGTCGAACAACCCGAACAAATTCTCGCCATCACCTTCACGCGCAAGGCCGCCAGCGAGATGCGTAATCGCATTCTGCAATCGCTGACGAGGGCGCGTGATACCGCGCGTCCAGACAAAGAGCACGAAGCACAGAACTGGGAGTTAGCCCAGGCGGCATTGCAAGCCGATCAACAGCGCGGCTGGCAATTACAAACTCATCCGGCGCGGCTGCGTATCCAAACCATCGATGCGCTCAATGCCAGCTTGGCGAAACGACTGCCGATGTTGGCGGGCATGGGCGCCAGCATGGAGATTGCGCAGGATCAATGGCCGATCTATGAATCCGTGTGCGAACGTCTGCTGGAACAACTCGGCGATGGCAGCGCTGACTCGCTTCACTTGGAAACTGTGTTACTGCACCTAGCGAATCGCGTACCTGATTTCGTGAAAATGCTATGCGACCTGCTGGCGCGTCGCGATCACTGGCTGCC
>JANMSB010000107.1:0-1508 GCA_031388915.1 Pseudomonadota bacterium
AGAGCGCACCATGACTATTCAACTGACTCCCATCGAAGCCCGTGTCATCGGCTGTCTGATGGAAAAGGCCATCACCACGCCGGATCAATACCCGCTGTCGCTCAATGCGCTGACCAATGCCTGCAATCAAAAAAGCAATCGCGATCCGATCATGGAGTTGGATGAGCGCACCGTACAGGAAATACTTGGGTCGTTGACCTACAAACACTTGGTGTTGGACCGCTCCGGCTTCGGCAGCCGCGTACCCAAGTACCAACATCGTTTCTGCAATACCGGCTTTGGTTCGTTGACCTTCTCGCCAGTGGAAACCGCGATTCTGTGCGAGCTGTTGTTGCGTGGTCCACAAACGCCTGGTGAGCTACGCACGCGTGCCGCGCGTATGGCGGAAGTCAAAGACGTCAGCGAAGTGGAGGAGGCGCTGCGCAATTTGGCAGCGCGCGAAGAGGGCCCGTTCGTCGTGCAACTGCCGCGCGAGCCGAATCGTCGTGAGGCGCGTTACGCCCATCTGCTCAGCGGCGAGGTGGTAATTCCAGAGCCAACTTCGGTGGCGGCTACCAATGCCGAGCCGCGTCACAGCTCATCGGTGGAGCGCATCGAACAACTTGAGCAACAAGTGGCCGAGCTGCGTCGGGAGTTGGATGCGCTTAACGGCAAGCTGGGTGGCTAAGATTGGTGCTGGTCACGTTCGTTGAGCACATTAATCACCAGCGGGTTCTTTTACGCAAAGGTTGATTAATTCGTTTTTGTCATTCCGACCGAAGGGAGAAATCTATTCAGTTGAATAGCACGCGCTCTGCCAAAGGAAAGATTTCTCGCGGAGTTTCTCCTGAGACCGCCATGGATGGCGGCAACACTGGAAACGCAGGAGCGGTTTTCAGTGAGCCTGTCCCACAGGGATGACCTCCGGCCTTCGAAGGGCTCGCAATGACACGTTAGTCAGGCCTTCCTTAACTCAATAGGGATGACCAACGGCCGTTCGATTCCCGCGCGGCCCCTTCATCACGTAGTTTCAGCAAGTGCGCCGTGAGCGAACGCATGGCCATAGCATGCAGCCGCTCGGGCACATCAGCATAAACCTGCGCCAGTAAGGCTTCGCTGTCGGCCGGACCAAGCGCGTGCAACGCGGCAATCACCTTGGTTTCACGTTGCAAGCGGTGATTGATGATCCATTCGATGGCGCGCTGCGGTTGCGCCATGAGAAAGCCATGACCGGGCGCCAGCCATTCCAAGTTCTCAGTCAGCAGCGCGCGCAATGAGGCGAGGTAAGCTGCCATATCGCCATCGGGCGGGTTAATCACCACCGTCGAGGCTTGCATCACATGGTCGCCGGTGAACAAGGTGTGCTCTTCTTCCAGCAGGTAACACAGATGGTTCGAGGCATGGCCTGGCGTGTGAATGGCGCGCAGCGTACTGTCGCCGGGTAGAACAAACCGTTCACCACCTTGCAACAGATGATCGGGTGCGAAGCTCGCATCCTGCCACTCAGGATGCGCCGGCAATCGGCCGTA
>JANMSB010000133.1:0-10362 GCA_031388915.1 Pseudomonadota bacterium
ATGGCGCGCTGCTGCAATTGCCGCCAGCGCATTCATACGATTATGCTCACCCAGCAGATCCCAGTGAACGCGACCTTGAGGCTGACCATTCAAAGTGACATCAAAACTACCATTCGCATCCACTGCGCTGGACTGCCAGCCGATTTGCTCGTGGCGCTGCTACAGATGGTTGTTGCCTTTATAGGTGGACCATACAAAAATTCGTCCAGATTGTACGAAACGAACAGTTTTTAGAGGTCGAAGTGTATGGCAAAGCTTAGCGTCAGTGAGGCTCGAGACACACTGTCGGCGGTGCTCATTCGCGTAGCCTTCAAAGGCGAGCGTGTGGTTTTACATCGTCATGGCAAGGGAGTGGCGGCCTTGGTCTCCGTGGAAGATTTGGAGTTACTGGCCGCCATTGAAGACAAGATGGATCTCGACGATGCGCGCAAAGCACTGAGCGAAGCCGGACGCAAGGGCACGATTTCGTGGACGAAGCTGAAGGTGAAGCTGGGTCTGTAAGTGGCCGGAAAACGATATGCCGTTGAATTCGCACCAGCGGCCGTGCGGGACTTTAAGCGACATGATCCGCAAAATCAGCGGCGTCTAAGGCCGCATATCGACGCACTAGCGAACAATCCACGGCCTGCCGGCGCTAAAGCATTGCAAGGCGCGACCGACGTGTTGCGGATTCGCGTGGGCAGCTATCGTGTTCTCTATACCGTGAAGGATCGCGAGCTGGTTGTATTGGTCATCCACCCCGGCGACCCGCAAGGAAGTTCCTCGATAAGCGGCTAGCCTGCTGGATGGATGAACCGGCCTACCGTGGCTTTTTCTCCTCCAACTCCACAAACCCAATCGGCCGTTTCTTGGGCTCGGGCTGTGCCATGAGTTGGCGAATGGTCTTGATGATTTCGGTAATGGCTTGATCGTGGGTGGTTAGCTTGCGGGTAATGCGCGCTTCTAGTTCATTGAGGCGCTTAGCGAGTTCGGCGTTGGACGTGAGCAGCTCGCGCAACTTCACGAAGGCTCGCACGACATAGACGCTCATTTCCACGGCACTGGGACTGTTGAGGATCATCGCCGCCATAATGGCGCCGTGTTCGGTGAACACATGCGGCGCGTATTTACGGTGCTGTCCACGGCCAAGCTTTAAGGTCGCAATTTGCGACCTTAAAGCATCCGCCTCTATTGCTTTGAGCTGGAACATGAAATCCGCCGGAAACCGCGCGAGATTTCGGCGCACTTGTTCGTTGAAACGCTTGGTGGTCACCCCGTACAGGGCGGCCAGATCACTATCCAGCAACACGCGCTGCCCACGCAAAATCAGGATCGACTGGGTAATGTGCTCAACCAATACTGTTGCCGGCTTTTTCTTGGTGGGCATCTACGGTTCTCCCTAACTCGTTTCGATGACCGGAGCATAGCAGTCCTGGCAAGTTGGTTGAATTGGGCTGAATGATTACCTGGCGAGTACGGTGGCGTGTCCATGCTTTAAGGTCGCAAATTGCGACCTTAAAGAAATTCCTTCTCCACTACCTTACTGCAACTCCAACAACACCCACCCCACCACTGTGGTCTGGCCTTTGTAGTTATAGCCTTCCAGTTTGATCTCGTATTGACCGGCGCCGAACGCCGATGAATTCAAGCCAAAGCGCAGTTCCTTGTTGGTGTCGGCGGCGATGCGGCGAATTTGCAGCACACGCGCTTCGTCCACTTTGTCGATGGTCAGGGCAAAGGTGTTGTATCGGGTGCCGCTGACATTCAAGTGCACATCCAGCATCTGGGCTTGATTCAGCGACACCGACGCCTGCGGTTCGGTGGTTTGTGTATCGCTGGGCACAATGCGCAGGGTTTGCATGCTGCCGGGCGCTTGCAGTTGTAGGGCTTTGGCGGACACCGATAGCTTTTTGATCTGCTTTTCCTGGGCTTGAGTCTGCCAGAACAACATGCTGGCGCCTGCCACCGCCAATACCAGCATCACCAACAAGGCTTTGCTGAACTTGCCGTTGCCAACGACAGGTTGATCCTCGTCTGCTTGGTCCTGCTCGGTTTTGTCCGTATCTGGAGTGACGGTGCGCAACCCAGTCGCCGCCGCGATGCGCGTCACGCTGGAAGGAATGGCGGGAAATACACTGGTGTCCGTGCCGTCGAAAGGCTTGATAGACAGGCGCGCTTTCAGACGCGCTGGAATGGCCAGCGTCGCCAATACGTCCGGATGTTCTAAGCAGAAGCGCTCGAAGTCGCGCGCTTCGCGCACCAACAAATCGCCGGTGAGATAACGCTCGACGATGCGCTCCGCTTTTATTTTCTGTGAATCCATCGCCCCAAAAACCCCAAAAGTTGCAGGCCACTGCCGATTGCTGGATTAGATCATTGCTGCATGCATGCCGGCAAACAGAGATGTGTTGCACAGTACTTCAACAACTTGCAGCGACTCGTGCATGGCTCACAGTTACATCCTCAAGCAGCGTGCAATCTGAGCCGACACAGCGGCAAAGTGGCTACATTGATTGGGGTCGGTATGCGTCGTGACAATGACTGGCTTAAATATCTGCATACCTTGTCGGAGCAGAGCCGTAACGTGGCCCAGCAGACGGATGTGTATGCGTCGCAATGGGCGCATGATGTGCGTTGCCTTCGACAGGGTGTGGAGCATCGTCGGGTGGGTGGCGCTGCTGGACCGTCTCATCTGGAATGGTTGGAAGCAGGCTATGTGACCCGGCAGCCGGGCGCGCGTAAGTAAGCCGTCGCTGCTGCTCAATCAGCTTTCCTGTGGAATGAACAGCCACAGCAGGAGGTACAGCAGGATGCCAAAGCCAAAACCCAGCACGGAGAGGCAGAACAGTACCCGCCAACTCCAGGACGGCATGCCGGTATAGCGGCCCAGCCCGCCGCACACGCCGCCCAGCACGCAATCACTACGGTTGCGGCGTAACTGATGCAAGACATTGAGCGGGCCATCGGGTGCGGCATGAGATCCGTTCGAGCCATCCAACACCCTGGCTTTAGCGCGGGCGAACTCTTCTTCGCTGATTGCGCCGCTGTCGCGTAGCGTTCGTAATCGCTCCAATTCCTCCGCAACGCTCATGGGTGCTATCTCACTGCCGGTTTAACGATACTTGCTGAGAATCTTACCCAGCGCCTGCTGGCCCGGATTCAACTTCGCATAGGGCAATTGATTCAGCGGCGTCTGCGACGTCTCGTTGACGGCGTGGAATTCCTGACTCTTGGGGTCGATGTACAGCATACCGGTCACGTATTCGCCCTCGCGTTGTTTGCGGCGTAGGTATTCCAACGCATGGGCGCGACTGGTGGGGTCGTAGGTCGGTTCCACCTTGCGCAGGCGAATCTGGCTGCCATCGTGTAATTCGATCGGCAATAAGTCGCCCGGCGCATAGTCCGCGGTGATGTTGCTGCGCGGCGGTACGTAGTCGGTATGCACCGCTTCTTCAAAGTGATCGCGTACATAGGTGTAGCTCTTGGTCGAGCCTTCGTGATCGTTGAAGGTCACGCAGGGCGACAGCACATCGATCATGGCAAAGCCCGGATGCTTTAGGCCTGCTTTGATCAGCGGCACTAGCTGTTGTTTGTCGCCGGAGAAGCTGCGCGCGACAAAGGTACCGCCCAGTGTTAGTGCGATCAGCGCCGGATCAATCGGTGGTTGCTTGTTGGCTTCGCCCTTCTTGGTCTTGCTGCCAATGTCGGCGGCTGCCGAGAACTGGCCCTTGGTCAGGCCATACACGCCGTTGTTCTCACAGATGTACAGCATGTTGACGTTGCGTCGAATGGCATGCGCCAACTGGCCGAAGCCGATCGACAGTGTGTCGCCGTCACCGGAGACGCCGACGTAGTACAGATCGCGATTCGCCGCCGATGCGCCGCTGGCTACCGAGGGCATACGGCCATGCACGCTATTGAAACCGTGCGCGCCACCCACGAAGTAAGCGGTGGTTTTGGATGAGCAGCCAATGCCGGAGAGTTTGGCGAGCTGGTGTGGCGCAATGCCCAGCTCCCAAACGGCTTCGATAATGGCTGCGGTGATGGAGTCGTGACCACAACCGGCGCATAGCGTTGACATCGCGCCGTCGTAGTCGCGCCGCGTCATGCCGATATCGTTCTTCGGCAGATTCAGCTTGGCGATCTTGGGTTTGTTGATGTAGCTCATGACGGCACACTATTTGTTGATGGGCACAAGACGCTTCGAGGGCCGAAGGTCATCCCTGTGGGACTCCGCTCAGCGAGCGGAGTCACGCGTTTCGGTCGCTGAGCGGAGTCGAAGCGCTCTGAACCGCAGAAGTTGTCGATGATGGGTAAGTACATAAGTTATTTGGATACCACCACCGCCGGACGCTGTTCGCGATCCTGCAGTACCGCTGCGATGCCATCGACCACAAAAGTGGCGGGAATCGGCAGCCCGCTGTAGTGCAATATCGAATGTAACTTGGCCTTCTCCACTGCGGTTTCCAGAATCAACAGACTTTTCAACTGCGCATCGCGATTCTGTTCAACCACGAAGATGTGCTCGTGTATGCGCAGAAAGTTCTCGACTTCTTCACCGAACGGAAAGCCTCGTACGCGCAAGTAGTCAAGATGTATGCCACGACGCTTCAGCACATCAATGGCCTCGCGTACTGCGCCATCGCAACTGCCCATCGACAGCAGGCCGATCTTGTTATCGCCCCTGCCTTCCAGCACGGCCTTGGGCACCAGCTTTTTGGCGGTGTCGAATTTGCGCTTCAAGCGATCCAACACGATCTGGTACTCAGCGGAATCTTCCGTATAGCCGCCGTACTGGTTGTGGCCGGAGCCGCGTGTGAAAAAAGCGCCCTTGGAATGCACGCCCGGTAGCGAGCGATACGGAATGCCGTCACCGTCGTGATCGTAGTAGCGCCAGAATTTTTCGATCTTCTCCAGGTCGTCCTGGCTCATCACCTTGCCGCGATCAGGCTGATAGTTTTCATCCCATTGCAAGTCGCGGCACATCCAGTCGTTCATGCCGATGTCGAGATCCAGCATGACGAACACCGGTGTTTGTAGGCGTTCGGCGAGATCAAAAGATTTGGCCGCCAACTCGAAGCTCTCTTCCGGATTCGACGGGAATAACAATACATGGCGCGTGTCACCATGAGAGGCATAGGCCGCCGCCAGTAAATCGCACTGCTGCGTGCGTGTGGGCATGCCGGTGGACGGACCGACGCGTTGCACATCGAATATAACCGCCGGAATTTCCGCGTAATAAGCCAGGCCGACAAATTCGCCCATCAGCGATATGCCGGGTCCGCTGGTGGGCGTGAAGGCGCGCGCACCGTTCCAGGATGCGCCTATCACCATACCGATGGCGGAGAGTTCGTCTTCGGCTTGGATAATGGCGTAGTTGTTTTGTTTGGTTTCTGGATCGACACGCCATTTCTGGCAAAAGCCCTTGAAGGCATCCATCAAGGAGGTTGACGGCGTAATCGGATACCACGCGCCCACCGTCGCGCCTGCGTACAAACAACCGAGTGCGGCCGTGGTGTTGCCATCGACCAGGATGTGGCCCTTGGTCTTGTCGAGGCGTTCCACGCGTAGCGGCATCTTCTCAGTGAAGTGCTCCTTGGCGTAGTTGTAACCAATCTCCAGCGCGCGCACGTTGGAATCCAACAGCGACTGCTTGCTGGAATAGCTTTCGCCGAGCAAAGCCTTCATCACCTCGACATCTAAATCCAACAAAGCCGCCAACACGCCGGCGTACATGATGTTCTTCAGCAGAATGCGCGAGCGCACGCCCTGAAACACGTCATTACACATGCGCGACATGGGTACACCGAGGATGGTGATGTCATCACGCTTGAGTTGTGTTGGACGTGGCCAGCTTGAGTCGTACAGCAGGTAACCGCCGCTGCTGACCTCGCGAATATCCTTGTTATAGGTTTCCGCGTTCATTGCCACCATCAGATCGACGCGGCCGGAGCGCGCCATGTAGCCGTCCTTGGTGATACGAATTTCGTACCAGGTCGGCAGGCCCTGAATGTTGGATGGAAAGTAATTCTTGCCCACCACCGGCACGCCCATGCGGAACACGGTCTTCATCAATAACGAATTGGCGCTGGCAGAACCGGTGCCGTTGACGTTGGCGATTTTGAGCACGAAATCATTGATGCGTTCAGTCATGTCGATAACCCTAATTTATGTAGGGGCGAACCAGCGTGTTCGCCCTCGGGTATGGATAGAGGCATAGAGTCGAGCATGGGCAGACACATAGGTCTGCCCCTACGCCGTGCAACCGGCGTGAGGAATAGCGATGGTGGACTTCTGCATGTCCCAGGCAAAGGTGGGGCAACGTTCGGCACACAGGCCACAGTGCACGCACAAATTTTCGTCTTTCACCATTACGCGTCCAGTGTGCTTCAATGGCGCAGACACGTATAGCAACTGACGGATGTCCTGAATGGGCGCTTTCAATTGCGTGCGTAACTGCGCTTCATCGGCATTCGGCGTGATGGTCAGGCAATCCACCGGACAGATGTCGATGCAAGCATCGCACTCGATGCACAGCTTGGGTTCGAACACGGTTTGCACGTCGCAGTTCAAACAACGCTGCACTTCCTCAGCCATTTGTTCGGCATTGAAGCCCAGCTCCACTTCGATATTGATGTTCTTGAAACGCTCTTTCAGGCTGACATGCGGCATCAAGCGTCGCTCGGCCGAGTTGTAGTCATTTTTATAAGACCACTCGTGAATGCCCATCTTGCGGCTGGATAAATTCAGCAAGGCTGGCGGACGTTCGGTAACGGGTTTGCTGCTGCAATACTGATGAATCGAAATGGCGGCCTGATGGCCATGCTCCACCGCCCAGATAATGTTCTTCGGACCGAAGGCGGCATCGCCGCCGAAAAATACTTCCTTGCGGGTCGATTGATAAGTGACCTTGTCCGTCACCGGCACATGCCATTTGTCGAACTCAATGCCGTTGTCCGACTCAATCCAGGGAAAGGCGTTCTCCTGGCCAATGGCCAGAATCACGTCATCGCAGGGAATCGTGACTTCGCCGACGACTCGCTCGTTGAGGATGCGATCGCCATCCATTTCATATTCCAGCTTCTCGAAGCGCATGCCGACCAGCTTGCCGTTGTCGATGACAAATGCTTTCGGCGAATGGTTAATGATGATCTGCACGCTTTCTTCTTCGGCATCGTCGAGTTCCCAGGCCGATGCCTTGAAGAACTGGCGTGGCTTACGCGCCATCACTTTGACAGTCTTGGCGCCCAGACGCAGTGAGCTGCGGCAGCAATCCATCGCCGTGTTACCGACGCCAATAATCAAGACGTTGTTGCCGATGGAATTCACATGGCCGAAGGCCACCGACTCCAGCCAGTTGATACCAATGTGAATGCGGTCGGATTCGTTACGACCGGGCAAATTCAGTTCCTTGCCCTTGGGTGCGCCGCTGCCGACAAACACTGCATCAAATTGTTTGCTGTCGAGCAAGGCTTTCAAACTGTTCACTGGCGAGTTCAGCTTCAGCTCGACACCGCCGCGCTGCGTGATGTAGCCAATTTCTTCGTCCAGCACCTGCGCGGGTAAACGAAACGAGGGAATGTTGGTGCGCATCAAGCCGCCGGCCTGACCCCACTTTTCAAAGATGGTGACTTCGTAGCCTAGCGGCGCCAGATCGCTGGCCACAGTGAGCGATGCTGGACCGGCGCCGATGCAGGCGATGCGCTTGCCATTTTTTTGTGCCGGAATCTTGGGCAACAAGTCGATGACATCATCGCGATGATCGGCGGCCACGCGTTTCAGTCGGCAGATCGCGACAGGTTTTTCTTCAACGCGCGTGCGTCGGCACGCCGGCTCGCAGGGGCGATCACAGACACGACCCAGAATGCCGGGAAACACATTGGATTCGCGGTTCACCAAGTACGCATCGGTGAAGCGGCCCTGTGCAATCAGGCGTATGTATTCAGGAACGTCGGTATGTGCGGGGCAGGCCCATTGGCAATCGACTACGCGGTGATAGTAATTAGGGTCTTGGGTATCGGTCGGGTCCACTGCCACTACCTAAATTATTTGCCTGGCATGCGGAGATGGACATGCGCAAACATCGCAACTCGCACCCTGTTGATACAGCGCGCATCCCCCGAGAGTATTTTTTGTGTAGGCGATAATTTGCCTTTTACGAATGAAAGGCAAGTACGAAATCGATGCAGGTTCGATAGTCAAAATCTGCGTAGGGGCGAACCGATGTGTTCGCCCATCCCGAACATGGGTGGAATGATTGATGCCCGCATACGACGGGCAGACACAGGGGTCTGCCCCTACCGGCGAGAACATCTACGAGCGTGATGTATCACGCCCGCTGTCTCAATTTACTTTCACCCGGAAATTGATGCTGAAACTGGGGTTGCCGCTACCGGACGCCGCCGACATCGATCCGGTGGGTGCGACGCGCAGACCGGTCACGGCTGCATCGATGCCTTCTGCATTCGCCGTGGGTAAATAGATGAATGGCGCGCCGCCACCTGGATTGTTCGAGTAGGTAGTGGCGCTGCTGTTGTAAGCTAAGCCGCTCGCCGGCACGCCATCGGCGAACTGCGGCACAGTGCACTGCGCTACGTTGACAACACACAGCTGTGTGTTGGCAGGCACGATATCCGTCATCACCAAGGTACTCGCATCGACCACGCCCGGGCCGGTGTTAGTCACAGTAATGGTGTAACCCACAATGCTGCCCGGGATACGCTTAGGGTCGGTGTTCAAATTCACCGGATCCCAGATCACCGTGGACACCTTGCTTACTTGCAGCGTCGGCATAGGGATGGTCACGGTGAAGGTGCCGATACCTAAGTCGTTAATGCCTTCGACGCCTTCGTTGGCGGTGACTCGCGCCGTCCACACCCCCGCCGGGGCGTTGGCGGGAATGGCATACGCGTATTGATACGTTTTGGTGGCCGCACCCGAATCGTTTACCTGCGTCATAGCGGCTGCGGTTACTACATCGGTGCCTGAAGGATTACGCAGCGTGATGGTGGCGCTGCTGATGTCGAAGCTGCCGAACGGATCGCTGACTACGGCGCGCACATAGGCCGTCGTGCCGCGTACAAAACTGCTGGTGACCACGCCGCCGGCATACGTTGCGTCGTAGGTTTGCACGCTATCAACGTTAATGACCGATGCGCTGTTGAGCTCAACGCGCGACGACGTTGCACCACCCGGTTGATGCACCAATACGCGACGATTGCCGCTACCCGTGGTGCCGTTGGCAATAGTTAGCGAAAAGGCGGAGCCGGCGGGCGCCGTGACGCCTGCGGTGTTGAGGACGATGGTGAACAAACCAGGCGTGCCGGTCGGCAAGGTGTAGGTAGTCGGTCCGACGCTGGCGATCTGACCCAGCACCGAGTTATTGAGTGTCACCGTAATCGTGCGGCTGCTGCCGTTGTCCAGTTCGCTGAGATACAACTGCACCGGAAAGTTGCCGCTGCTGAGCGTTACCGCTTGCTGCAGGGGCTGTGTCAACGTCCAAGTGAGCGCCACGCCCTCGTCGATGGTTATGGTCGTTTGTGCCGCCGGGCGCGTGCGCGTTAATCCCTGGCCATTGATCAGATACAGTTGCTTGGTGCCACTGCCGGGAACCTGCGACTGCGACACGACGATTTGCGGCGCGCTCGGCGTGGGGTCGGTGCCGGCGGGATTATTGATGGCAGCGGTGTTGTCGATGGTCGCGCCCGCCGAGGTGCCCGTCGCGACTTGCACATCGAACACAATGCTGACGCTGCCATTGCTAGGCACACTGATGCTGCTGATGTTGAGATAACCGGTGTTGTTTGCGCCGGTGCCAGCGCCGGTCGAAGTATTGCTCGCGCCGCCGGGAATGCTGACGACACTGAAACCGGAAGTGTTGGCCGGCACGTCATCGATGACGGTGACGCCGGTGGCGGCGATGCCGGCGGTTTCATTCAAGGTAATGGTGTAACGCAGCGTGTCGCCGGGGTTAGCGTCGCCACCGTTCAGATCGAGCACCGTTTTTGTGGAGGTGGAGAGATTCGGTCCCAGCACTGTGGCTATATCTGTCGCGCTGTTGTTGCTGCTGGTGTAGTCATTGCTGCCCGCAGTGCTGACACTCGCCGTATTGCTGATGCTGGGATACGCGGCGTTACCTACTGCCACCGTCAGCGTGATGTCCGGGAAGGCGCTGCCCGATGCCAGCGGCGCGGCGTGCGTACAGGTCACGACCTGACCAGATGCGCCGCAACTCCAACCGGTGCCTACGCCTGAAACATAGGTTAATCCGGCGGGCAAGGTATCGGTGACAGTGGTGAGGTAATCCACTTGTTGCACACCGACGGCGTTGGCTACCTGCAAGGTATAGCTGGCATTGCTGCCCACCGTGAAATTGCCGGTGTG
>JANMSB010000150.1:0-13356 GCA_031388915.1 Pseudomonadota bacterium
GCATGGCGACGACTGGCGCACGGTGTTTTTAATCGGTGGGATCGCACCGCTACTGCTTGCGCCACTGTTGGCGTGGGCCTTGCCCGAATCACAACGCTTTGAGTCCGTGCGCCACACCGGCGTGACAGGACAAGGCAGTTATCTTGCGTTGCTCAGCACAAATCAGGCGCTGACTACCGTGCTGCTATGGATCACCGCCAGGAGCAAGCAATCAACCACTAACCGAAGTTAATCTTC
Source organism: Pseudomonadota bacterium (assembly GCA_031388915.1). Taxonomy (GTDB): domain Bacteria; phylum Pseudomonadota; class Gammaproteobacteria; order Steroidobacterales; family Steroidobacteraceae; genus CAILZL01. Next base: position 238 of record JANMSB010000150.1, read on the forward strand.
GCTTCGAGATTAGTTCTGGAGTCAGCGTAGCTGAGCGCGTCTTCCAGCGTGATGCGACCATCTTTGTAGAGCTGATACAGCGCAGTATCGAAGTGCTGCATGCCTTTTTCGCTGCTGGTGCGTAGGGCTTCCTTGGCGCCGATGACATCGCCTTTTTTGATCAGCTCCTGCATGTGCGGGGAGTTGATCATCATTTCCACGGCGGCGACGCGGCGTTTGTTTTTACCGGGGATGAGTCGCTGGGCAATGATGGCGCGTAAGTACTGCGACAGATCCAGACACAACTGGGTGTGCTGGTCGCGCGGAAACATGTTGATGACGCGATCCATGGTTTCGGCGCCGTTGTTGGCATGTAGGGTCGCCAACACCAAGTGGCCGGTGCCGGCCAGCATGATGGCCGACTCCATGGTTTCGCGGTCGCGAATTTCGCCGATCAACAGTACATCCGGCGCAGCGCGCATGGCGCTACGCAGCGCGCGAGCATAGGACTTGGTATCCAGACCCACTTCGCGCTGATTGATGATCGACTTCTTGTTGGAGTGCAGGAATTCAATCGGGTCTTCGATGGTAATGATGTGATCAGCACTGTTGTCGTTGCGGTAATTGATCATCGCTGCCAGGGTAGTGGATTTTCCGGAACCGGTGGAACCCACCATCAGGATCAAACCGCGCTTCATCATCACTAAATCTTTGAGGTGATCGGGCAAGCCCAGATCGTCCAAACGCGGCATGTCGGCGGTGATATAGCGCAGCACCATGGCGGGGTTGCCACGCTGGTGGAATACGTTGACGCGGAATCGACCGAGGCCCGGCTCGGAGACGGCGAAGTCGATTTCCAGCTCTTCGTTGAAGTGCTCGATTTGTTCCTGCGTCATCAGGCCGTAAGCGGCGTGACGCACCACATCCGGGGTCAACATTTGCTTGTTGACCGACATGATCTTGCCTTCGATCTTGATTTTGATCGGCGCATAGGAGGTGAAAAACAGATCGGAAGCCCGTTTGTCCACCATCAGCTTGAACAGCGGCTTGGTGTTGAGAATGATCGGCCGTTCGTTAAGCCCGGTGGTGTTCAGGCTCTCTTCGGGTTCAGGCGCGGGCACATTGGCGTTCATAGTCTCGATCCGCTATCGCGCTCCTCCATGATGCGCAGACTGTGGGCATTCTCGTCGGAGAGCTTCAGTTCACGTTTGCTCTCCAGCTTGATACGCAAGCGGACCTCGTTCTTGGAATCCGAATTACGTAAAGCTTCTTCGTAGCTGATGATGCCGGACTCGTACAAATCAAACAACGCCTGATCGAAAGTCTTCATACCCATTCGGTTGGACTTGGCCATGACCTCCTTGATCTGCGCCACGTCGCCCTTGAAGATCAAATCGGCGATCAGCGGCGAATGCAGCATGACTTCCAGGGCCGCCACCCGGCCAGTATTACCCTCGCGGGGCACCAAGCGCTGCGAAATCAGGGCGCGGATATTTAAGGAAAGATCCATTAAGAGCTGCTCGCGGCGCTCTTCGGGGAAGAAATTGATGACGCGGTCCAGCGCCTGGTTGGCGCTGTTGGCGTGTAGGGTGGCCAGCACCAAGTGGCCGGTTTCGGCGAACTGGATGGCGTATTCCATGGTTTCGCGGTCGCGGATTTCGCCGATCAGGATCACATCCGGCGCCTGACGCAGAGTGTTTTTCAGCGCCGTCACCCAATTGTCGGTATCCACACCCACCTCGCGATGGGTGATCACACAGCCCTTATGGGGGTGCACGTATTCCACCGGATCTTCGATGGTGATGATGTGTCCCCGGCTGCGTTCATTGCGGTAATCCACCATCGCCGCCAGCGAAGTGGATTTGCCCGAGCCGGTGCCGCCCACCACGATCACCAAGCCGCGCTTGGCCATGACCACATCTTTCAGGATGGCCGGCAGCTCCATGGTTTCAATGGTGGGGATGGTGGAATTGATCAAGCGCACCACACAACCCATGTTGCCTTGCTGTACGAAGGCGCTGACGCGGAAGCGACCAATGCCCTGTGGGGCGATGGCGAAATTACATTCTTTGGTGGAGTCGAAATCGCGGGTCTGCTTGTCATTCATGATGGCGCGCACCAGCACCGCGCTCTGCTCTGGCGTCAAAGCACGCTCGGCTTGACCGCGGATCTCGCCGTCGACCTTGATGGCCGGCGGAAACCCCGCAGTAATAAATAAGTCCGAGCCCTTGCGCTCGACCATGCGCCGCAGCAGGTCTTGCATCAGCTTGATGGCTTGTTCGCGATCCATGATTAATACCCCTTCAGCGCCATCGCGTACATCAGAAAGCGTCCTTATTCTGCGCCTTGAAACGCGCCTCTTCCTTGCTAATGACGCCTTTGTGCAGCAATTCGGTCAGACATTGATCCAGGGTTTGCATGCCCTCTTTCTGGCCGGTCTGGATCGCCGAATACATCTGGGCAATCTTGCCTTCGCGAATCAGGTTACGGATAGCAGGAGTTCCCACCATGATTTCGTGGGCCGCCACGCGGCCGCCACCGATGCGCTTCATCAGTGTCTGGGAAATTACGGCACGCAGCGATTCCGACAACATGGTGCGCACCATTTCTTTTTCCGCAGCCGGAAACACGTCGACGATACGGTCGATGGTCTTGGCCGCCGAAGTGGTGTGCAGCGTGCCGAACACCAAGTGGCCAGTTTCGGCAGCGGTCAGCGCCAGACGAATGGTTTCCAGGTCGCGCATTTCGCCCACCAGAATCACGTCCGGGTCTTCGCGCAGCGCCGAGCGTAGCGCCTCGGAAAAGCCCAGCGTGTCGCGATGCACTTCGCGTTGGTTGATCAGCGAGCGCTTGCTTTCGTGCACAAATTCAATGGGGTCTTCAATCGTCAGGATATGGTCGGGACGATTGTCGTTAACGTAGTTAATCATCGCCGCCAGGGTTGTCGATTTACCCGAACCGGTGGGGCCGGTCACCAGCACCAAGCCGCGTGGCTGCATGGACAGGTCTTTGAAAATTTTCGGCGCGTTCAAATCGTCCAGCGACATGATCAACGATGGAATGGTACGAAATACCGCGCCCGCGCCGCGATTGTGGTTGAAGGCGTTGACGCGAAACCGCGCCAGCTTGGGAATCTCAAAGGAAAAGTCGGTCTCGTAGAACTCTTCAAAGGCCTTGCGCTGCTTGTCGTTCATGATGTCGTACACCATGCCATGTACTTCTTTATGCGTGAGTGGCGGCATGTTGACCCGCTTTATGTCGCCGTCGACACGGATCATGGGTGGCACCCCGGCCGACAAGTGCAGGTCGGAAGCGTTATTCTTCACAGCGAACGCGAGTAGCTGGGCAATATCGACGGCCATTGAAGCTCCTGATTGGACGGCGGCAAAGCATTTCCCTAAGGCATTTCTCAGGAGAATCGGCTGTGCCAGCAGCCAAGCCAGTATAACGGAGCCCTATTCAGGTCAATATGTTAACCGTCCCGCAGTTTTAGCCTTTTAATCAATGAGTATTGAGTCCACTGCCATTCAGAGTCTGACTGGGGTCCGCAACCAGTTATCCCAGGCCGCCCAAGCTTGTGGCCGCAGTCCCGAATCGGTGCACTTGCTGGCGGCGAGCAAGCAACAGTCGGTGGCCGCGATGCGCGCGCTAGCCACTGCCGGTCAACGCCATTTTGGCGAAAGCTATGCGCAAGAAGCGCTCGCCAAAATGGAAGCGCTCAAGGACTTGAACCCCTGCTGGCATTTCATCGGCCAGTTACAAAGCAACAAAACCCGGCCGGTTGCCGAACACTTCCAGTGGGTGCACACCCTGGACCGCGACAAGCACGCCACGCGCCTAAACGAACAACGGCCGCACGCCGAACTACCCTTGCAAGTGTGCATTCAGGTCAAACTCGCCGACGAAGCCGGCAAAGGCGGTGTGTGGCCCGACCAAGTACTCGAGTTGGCACAGCACATTCAGCAACTACCGCGACTGAAACTTCGCGGCCTGATGTGTATCCCGCCACCTAGCGATGACTACCCCACACAACTGGCGCAATTTAGGCGCCTGCACGAGTTACTGGCACAATTGAACGCCGCAGGCTTAGAACTGGATACTTTATCCATGGGCATGAGTGGCGACTTCACCGCCGCCATTGCCGCAGGCGCCACCTGGGTACGCATTGGCACGGCCATTTTTGGCGAACGCCACGCCCTGAATACTTGAGGACTGACGATGTTGAACCAAACCTTAGCAGGGCTACACGTAGCAGGACTACACGTGGCGTTTATCGGTGGCGGCAATATGGCGCGCAGCTTGATCGGCGGACTGATTACGCAGGGGCTGCCGGCGCAGCAGATGATCGTTTCCGACCCTATGGAGTCGCAGCGCGCACAACTTGCGCAACATTACGGCGTGCAGGTCACGGGCGATAATCCACACGCCGCCGCCAAAGCACAAATTATCGTGCTCGCAGTCAAGCCGCAGGAGTTGCGCAAGGTAGCGGAGGGCCTGGCGACCACTGTCAGCAAACATCAACCACTGATCATCTCGGTAGCTGCCGGCATTCGCGCCGATGATTTACAAACGTGGTTGGGCGGCCTGCCTGTCGTACGCACCATGCCCAATCGTCCGGCGCTCAATGGCTGCGGCGTCACTGGTCTGTATGCCAATGCTGAAGTCCCTGCTGCACAACGTGAGTTGGCGCAGCGCATCATGAACGCGGTCGGCAAATCGGTATGGGTGGAACAGGAAACTCTCATCGATGCAGTAACCGCAGTATCGGGTAGCGGTCCGGCCTATTTCTTCTTGTTGATGGAACTGCTGGAAGCGGCGGGTGTGGAACTGGGCCTTCCCGAAGCAACGGCGCGCACGTTAGCCATTGAAACGGCCTATGGCTCCGGCTTGATGGCACGCGAAGCAAACGATCCCCCATCCCCCGTTGGGGATGACGATGCGCCCCCGGGGATGACGCAGCGCCTCACGCCCGCCGTATTGCGTCAGCAAGTCACGTCCAAAGGCGGCACCACCGAAGCCGCATTAAAGGTATTCGCATCTGCTGATCTAAAGCGCATCGTCAGCCAAGCCGTGCACGCGGCTGCCGCGCGTTCGGCGGAGTTGGCCGAGCAGCCCCCCGTTCGGGGATGACGCAGCGCCCTTGGGCGGCAAGTAAAGTCGGGCAGAACGATGTATCTACCCCGCTGCGATTGAGTCGGTGATACACGCGAACACCAAGCATCACTAACTATCACTTCTAAACCGGCGTGAGTGTCTTGATACACGCCGCATCAGTGTCTTCACTCGCATTCACCGCCCGGCACGATGTTGTGAAGCGCATCACCTTAGCTGCGCGCATCGAGTGTGAGCGCTTGCTCACATACCGCTCGTGAACTGCGTTCCACACCATCAACCATTCCCCAGATGCCGCATGGGGGAAACGCTGACGTTTGACTGAGTTATCCGTGAGTGCCGGCTCAGTGTTCAAACTTACTTGCCATTTTCCTTGCACGCACTCTATCCGCACCGCCTGCGCGATCTAGGCTCAATCCATGCTTCGCGCCAAACCCGCGATTCCATTGCCGCGACAAACACCTTTCGAACATCCGACTACAGAGGCTTCGCATGCGACACACCACAAAGACATGGGCAGCGACTGGCATCGCCGCCTTGATGATAGTTACTTCCGGTTGCAGCGGCGGTTCCAGTAGCGCCGACAACGCGAGCAGCAGTGCTAGCAGCAGCGCTAACAGCAGTGTTGCCGGCACCGGCAGCAGCAGTTCGTCAAGCGCAACCATTCTGGGCGTTGCCACACCCAGCAATGTGTCGGTGGTCACCGCCACGAATGTCCAATAGCCACGCGCTCTAATAGCCGCACACATCGAGGTATCTATGTCTGCCCAATTAAAAACCGTCATCGCGGTGACGCTGGTCGGCGGATTCGCGCAAGGCGCGATCAGCTATGCCGCGCCGGTTTCAGGCTCCGCGTATTACGTCGATCCACAATACAGTCATGTCGAAGACGCCACTTCCAAGGGCATTGGACAAGTGAACATGATTGCCTGCTTCATGAGCGCAATGAAGCCCGACGCGCTAGTCAACCAAGGGAATTACATTGCGCTGATCGATGAAAGTAAGTGTGATCCGAACTCGCGCGCAAGCTCGTCCAACGCCGGCGCCAGCAGCAACGGCGCGCAGGCGTCAAGCTATACGACAGCCATCGTCAATTCGACGCGCACTTCCAATAACGATCCAATGCGCGTGAAGGTGTGGATCGACCAGGACGAGGAAGGCAACCACGGCACCATCTTCGTCAATATCAGCGCCACCGAAGCGCCGTCGGACGCCAACCCGTATGGTCAGTTTCGTCTGGACTTCTGCGGCCTAATGGATGCAGACCCCAGCGCGTGCATGATGCAGGGTTTCTTGCAGGGCATGGACGGTGGTCTGAATTACTACCAAAACGAACAACGCGGTGGCGGCGACAACTCCACGGTGGCGCTGCGTTTGACCAGTGTCGGCACCAGCACCGGTAGCGGCATGCTGGACATGACGCAAACCGAGAATAACGTCAGTCAGCAAACCAGCTATCCCTTCGCCTACAACGCCAACACCTTTCTGCGCGGCAACCAATGCTTCAGCCGCGACGCCAGCGATCCGGAAACCGGCATGTCGGTGTGGCGCTATGGTGTGTACAACGCCACCTCGGGTGCGCGTATCACGCGCAGTTCCGGTTTTCCCATCGAATTCAGCGCGGGTGGGATGACCTATCGCGGCTACCTGGGTTACTGGGGATTGTCGCTACCGGCCGCTGCGCAAAGCGCGCTGACCAACGGCGCGACGGTGCAGAAGGTGGACTACTCCAGCGGCAGCTCACCGACGCGCACCGACTTCACGGTGACGATGGCGGGCGGCAAGTTGATGAAGTATTCAAAAAAGACCCGCTCGCTACATGACTTCGACCAGATCAAGTTCAACACTTTCGTTAACGACGTCACCGGATTTTTCAGCGGTGCGACGCCGAATGTGCAGTACGAAATGTATTGGGACGATGCGCAGTCGTTGTTCGTGGTCGTCGGGCAAATGGCTTGCAGTCAGAACGGTTGCCAGACCAGCGAACTGAATACGCCGCAAACGGTGTCGCCGGCTTTCTGGCAAGGCCGCGGCGGCATTCAAGGCTGGTCGCAATCCCTGGGCGGCGAAGTCTTCGTCGATTTGCAGAACGTGACCAGCCCGCTGGTGTCCACGCAGGTGAACGTAATTTATCGCCAACAAGACTTGGTCTATCCGTCGCAGATGCCCGCGACGCTGTATTGCGTGCGTGACTGTCCGACCGCCTCGGCGTTGAGCGCCTATTTCGGCAATAGCTCGAACGCTGCTTCGCCCTACGACAGCAACACGTATAACAACTGGAGCCCCAGTAGCGCTTACGTGACTTACGACACGGATGTCAGCACGGCCATGCTGCTGACCAGCGGTCAGCCGGTGAGCTTTACCGACAAAAATGCATATGCCCAACATCCGCAGTTTCAGTGGGGCGTGCGCAGCGGCCGCTTGTTCACCAATCTGTCCGATGCGTCATGCGGCTCCGGTAACTATTGCGACTACAAGATCAATGATCTGGAGGTGTACTACGTGTGGGAAACCGGTCCCAATAGTTGGAACCAGTTTGCGGCGGTGAAAGATGCCGGTGGCAACTTTGTGCAGTTCGATCCGCCACTGCAACTGAACTACAGCGTGCCTACCGGCGTCCAGTACGGACAGTACGCCGGCAAATCCATCGTGTTGCAGTACGGCGGCTTCGGCGAGCTGTGGGGCATACCCGGCCAATGTGTATCGGCTTTGACCAATCAGCCGGTCAGTTGTGATCAAGACAACGCCCGCTATGTACCTGAGTTCGTGATTCCCTTCGACGCCACCTTGGGCCAGGTCAGCGATGGAACCAATGCTTATTTGGTGAAATGGCTGGACCGCGAAATTCGCTTCGCGCGTAAGGACCCAGCCGTGTGCAGCAACCTCAACCTGCCCAACGGCATCACGTTGCCGACTTCCACCGATCTAAAGGATCCGAGCAGTTCGAACTCCGACATCTACATCGGCACCAAACCCACGGTGACCACTGCGCCGCGCGTTATTCACGGCGAAGTGAAGTACTGAGCTTAAAAACGACTAAGGCCGCAGCATCCGCTGCGGCCTGGCCAGTTAGTGGATGAGTAAGCGGGCAAGCGCCCCCACCATTCAACTCGATCGTTTAGCCTTGATCGCCCGCTTGAACAACATGGTCAGTAAAAACCAGACCAGCTTGGGCGTGAGCATTTTCAGGAAAGCGCGCGCATCTTCGGGATGCAACATCACGGTTAGCGGCATCACCCCATAGATTTTGCCCTTGATCACCAGCGCCTTGCCGTCGGCATCCTTATCCAGCGCGTGGACAGCCATCATCTCCTGGTTGTCTGGCCCATACAATTTAATCATTTAGCTAGAACCTATCTCAAAATGTAGCGAGCCAAGGCAGGTTGCCTACGTAAATGAATGCGGGCGCGGAGCGCAAGAACCGGAATTTATCGAGAATACACTGAGGATGGTTCGCCACATCTATGTAGCAAACCGCTGCGGGGCCTAAGCCAAAATGCGTTCCCGGCGCATTTTTTCTGAGCGCCGCCGCGAGGCAAGATGACGAGCGCAGTAATGTTGAGACAGGTTCTACCACTTAAGCCGTATTCCTACGGGTCCCGCATCGAACACTTTTTGTCGCCGCGGGCATATTAAGGGTGTCATTCATCGATGTCACGACACTGTGGTTGATGATGTTGTTGCCTACGGCGACGCTCACGTAACATGGCCTATATGACGTACTGAGGCCACGCAACCCCTAGCAGAAACTGGGCCAAGTACATCCACTACCGAGCAACACAACATGACTGCATTGATCTTTATCGTCAAAACATTACTCGGCTTATTGATCACCGTATTCCTATTGCGGGTGTTGCTGCCGTTATGCCGCGTCGACGCTCGCAACCCACTGTCGCAGGCCGTCATTAAACTGACCAATCCGTTGGTGCTGCCGCTACGCCGGGTGTTGCCGCCTTTCAAGCGCCTCGATACCGCCTCGCTGGTTGCGTTGCTGGCAGTGCAACTGGCCAGCACAGCCCTGGTCTGGTTGCTGAGCGGCTTGACGTTGAGCGCGCCAGGTTTGCTGTATGCCGCCGCACGCGAGCTGTTGTCGCTGCTATTACAGTTCTATTTCTTTGTGATTCTGATTAACGCCGTACTGAGTTGGGTCGCGTCCGGTACCCACAGTCCGGCGGCCAGCGTTCTGAATAGTCTGTGTGCGCCGGTAATTCGGCCGTTTCAGCGCCTGATTCCGCCGATTGCCGGCATTGATCTATCGGCGCTATTTGCACTGATCGCCATTCAAGCCCTGCAAATCCTGCTTAATTCCTGAGTGGATCATGAGCTGGTTCCGCTGCGAGGGCCGCGATCTACCCCTGCAACTGAAGATTCAACCTGCGAATTCACCGGCATATATGGCGAACATCTAATGCATAACAGTTGCAGATGCCCGAGTTACTTGGTCTATAGTGCGTTCTGCTACATTGCATTCGGCCATGCGACTTGACTCAGGGCACGGCCGCCCGGAAAAAATAAGGGCGTTGAAAGTGAAAAAACAGATCATTGGCAGCTTGTTGATTGTTAGTCTTGGCGCCCTGATCGCCGCCTGCGACCGCCCGCAACCCTCGGCGGAAATTCAACCGGCGCTGACCAGCGGCGAATCCTTCACGGTTTCCGGCGAATACGAAATGCACTACAACGCCGTGCGCACCGACCAATTGACCGCCGACATCGCACGCGCCTATGGCATCGAACGCAGTAAGAACAAGGTGTTACTGAATATTTCCGTGCTGCACAAAGCAGCGGGCAGCAGCAACGCAACGCCCAGCGATGCGGAGGTCGCGGTGCTTGCGCGTAACTTGAATGGTCAACTCAAGGACATCGAATTGCGCCGCATCGCCGAAGCTGCCGCCACTTACTACATCGGCGAAGTGTCTTTCAGCGGTGCTGAAACGCTGGTATTTGAAATCAAGGCTATGCCGACCGGGTCGACAATACCCATCGAAGCTACGTTTTCTCGCGAGTTTTTTGCGGACTGACGGTCAAGGCGTCGGCTGTAAAACTAGCGCAAGCAAAAAAACCTGGGAATTACCGTATAAAAAGCTGCGCGACAGCTTAAACATCGGTAAATCTTGTGTTATTTTCTCGCGCGACTTTAAAATCCAACCATATCTGAGCAGACGATTCTTAATAATCAAATCAGGAGCGAAACACATGGCAAAGAAGAACGCGGCCCCCACCAAGTCTGAAATTCTGGCCCAAATCTCCAAAGACACCGAACTGACCAAAAAGCAAATTGGCGCTGTTTTTGAATCATTGAACGCTTTGATCAAAAAGAGCCTGCGTGGCGCTGGTGTGTTCACCATGCCCGGCTTGTTGAAGATGAAGGTTGTCAAAAAGCCTGCTACCAAGGCTCGCAAAGGCATCAATCCCTTCACCGGCGAAGAGACCATGTTCAAGGCCAAGCCAGCCAGCAAGAAGGTGCGCGCTGCTGCACTGAAGTCTCTGAAAGAAATGGTGAATTAATTCACCTGCGCTGTTTTCTCAGCCCTGGGCTGATTTCTCAGTAAAGAAACGCCCCGCAGCCGCAAGGCTTCGGGGCGTTTTTCATAGGGTGACGGAAGCTTCGACTGCTGGCGTCAGGTCATCAGCCAAGTGCGCACCGCTTCGCGCAAATCCATCAACCGACGGTGAAAGAAATGATCTGCCGCGGCCAGCACGTTAATCTCCGGACGCACACTCAATGAGTTCGCCCAACTCAGCACCATCTCTGCGGGAATCAATTCGTCGGCGTCGCCCTGCACCAGTAACCAAGGGCAGGTGGGCAGTTCTGACGGAGGCGCTTCTCGTGCTGCCGCCGGCGCCACGGTAATCAGGCGCACCGCGTTGCTACGCACTGCGGCACGCAACGCCACGCCACCGCCGAATGAAAAGCCCGCCAACCACAAGGGCAGATTCGGCCAGCGCTGCTGCGCCCAGGCAATGGCCGCCAACGCATCATCGGTTTCACCTACCCCGGCATCGTAGCTACCGGCGCTGCGGCCAACACCGCGATAGTTAAAGCGCACCGCAGCGGCGCCACAGTCATTACAGGCGCGCGCCAAGGTATGCACCACCTTGTTGGTCATGGTGCCGCCGTGTAACGGATGCGGATGGCAGATCACTGCCACCGCCCGCGGCTGCTCAGGCGCCTCGAGAATGCCTTGTAAAGGCCCGCAAGGACCGGCGATTTCGAGCGATTGCGGCACCGGCGGTTGAACAGTCATCCCCTGGCCTTAGCGCTGCAACAGCAAGCGATTCAAACGCTGTACGAATGCCGCTGGCTCGGGCAACTGGCCGCCATCTGCCAGCATCGCCTGCTCGTGCAACAGCGTCGCCAGGTCCGTGAACTCCTCACCCTCGGGCAACTGCGCCAAACGCTTGAGCAGGGGATGTGCCGGATTGATCTCCAGCGCCGGCTTGCTGGCAGGTAGTTTCTGACCCGCCGCTTCCATGATGCGTCGCATCTGTAACCCTAAGTCATGCTCGCCCGCGACGATGACCGCCGGGGACTCGTTCAGGCGGGTGGTAACACGCACCGCCGATACTTGTTCGCTGAGTAGCTTTTGAATGCGTTCGGTCAACTCGGTGCTTTCCTTGGCCAAGGCTTCGCGTGCTTGTTTGTCGTCGCCGCCCTCAATAGCCGATAGATCCAAATCGCCCTTGGCCACATTGCGCAACGGCTTGCCGTCGAACTCGCGCAGGTGATCCATCAACCATTCGTCGACGCGATCGCTTAGTAGCAATACTTCAATGCCCTTTTGCTTGAGCACTTCCAGATGCGGGCTGGTGCGCGCCACCGTGAAACTATCCGCGATGACGTAGTAAACCTTGTCCTGACCGGACTTCATGCGCGCTACATAGTCTTCCAGCGACACCGTCTGTTCCGCTTGGTTAGTATGAGTGGACGCGAAGCGCAGCAACTTGGCAATTCGTTCGCGATTGGCAAAATCCTCGCCCGGACCTTCCTTGAGCACGCTGCCGAACTCCTTCCAGAACTTGGCGTATTGCTCCGGCTCGTCCTTGACCAGCTTGGCTAGCATATCCAGCACACGACGCGTCAAAGCGCTGCGCATGGCGTCGATGGACTCGTCCTGCTGCAACAACTCGCGCGACACATTCAAGGGCAAATCGGCCGAATCCACTACACCCTTGATGAAGCGCAGATACAACGGCAGGAATTGCTCGGCATCATCCATGATGAACACGCGTCGCACATACAACTTCACGCCGCGCGCCGCATCGCGCTGATACAAGTCAAACGGCGCATGCGCCGGCAGGTACAGCAGGCTGGTGTATTCCTTGGCGCCCTCAACCTTGTTGTGCTGCCACGCTAACGGCTCGTCGTAGTCATGGGTAACGTGCTTGTAGAACTCTTTGTATTCCTCATCCTTGATGTCGGTGCGCGTGCGCGTCCACAGCGCCTGGGCGTGATTAACCACCTCGAATTCAGCGCTTTCCTCAGCCTGCGCGCCGTCTTGTCCGCCATCTTGCTGGGCGGGTTTGTTCATGCGCACCGGAAAGGCGATGTGATCGGAATACCGGCGCACCAAGGCGCGCACCCGGTAGTCCTCGGCAAACTCATGCTCGCCTTCTTTCAAATGCAGCACGATGCGCGTGCCGCGTTCGGGCAATAGCACCGTCGCCACGTTGAAATCGCCTTCGGCGCGCGATTCCCAATGCACACCCTCTTCCGGGGCCGTACCGGCCTTGCGAGTGAAGACCTCGACATGGTCAGCAACGATAAACGAGGAGTAGAAACCAACACCGAATTGGCCGATCAACTGCGCATCTTTCTTTTGGTCGCCGGTCATGCGCCCGAGAAACTCCGCCGTACCGGAGCGCGCAATCGTGCCCAGGTGATCAATTGCCTCCTGGCGCGTCATGCCAATGCCGTTATCGATGATGCTGATGGTGTGCGTTTTGTTGTCCAGCTCGATGCGGATGCCTAGTTCCGCGTCGCTGCCGATCAAACTCGGGTTGGCCAGCGATTCGAACCGCAATTTGTCG
>JANMSB010000151.1:0-3140 GCA_031388915.1 Pseudomonadota bacterium
ATGTGCGATGGCGTCACCCAAGGTCAGCCGGGCATGGAGCTGTCGTTGTTCAGCCGCGATGTGATTGCCATGAGCACCGCCATTGCGTTGTCGCACAATATGTTCGATGCCGCCCTGTGTCTGGGCGTGTGCGACAAAATCGTGCCGGGCCTGTTCATCGGCGCGTTATCGTTCGGCCACCTGCCCACGATCTTTGTGCCCGGCGGGCCGATGCCCTCAGGCCTGCCCAATAAAGAAAAAGCCAAGATCCGCCAATTGTTTGCCGAAGGTAAAGTCGGGCGCGATGCCTTGCTGGAATCGGAAGCACAGAGCTACCACACCGAAGGCACCTGCACCTTTTACGGCACCGCCAACAGCAATCAGATGCTGATGGAAATCATGGGCATGCACTTGCCCGGCAGTGCGTTCATTCCGCCCAACACACCGCTGCGCGATGCCTTGACCAGCGCTGCGGCCAAGCGCGTCGCGCAGATGACCTCACTGGGCGAGCACTATCTACCGATGGCCGAAGTCATTGACGAAAAAGCCATCGTCAATTCCATCATTGGCTTGTTGGCCACCGGTGGGTCCACCAATCACACGCTGCACTTGGTGGCGATGGCCAAAGCGGCGGGCGTGTTGATCAACTGGGATGACTTCAGCGAATTGTCGGACGTCATTCCGTTACTGACGCGCGTGTATCCCAATGGCAGCGCCGATGTGAATCACTTTCATGCGGCAGGTGGCATGGGCTTCTTGATCCGAGAGTTATTACAAGCGGGCTTGTTACATGGCGATGTGAACACGGTGATGGGCAAGGGCCTGCATCACTTTGCACAAGAGCCATTCTTAGGTGATGACGGACTCATTTGGCGCGATGCGCCGAGTAAGAGCGGCGATGAAACTGTGCTGCGGCCGGCCAACAATCCGTTTAGCAGCGATGGCGGCTTGAAACTACTACATGGCAATCTGGGTCGTGCGGTGATCAAGACTTCCTCCGTCGCCGCCGAACATCGCGTCGTCACCGCACCGGCGTTGGTGTTTGACGATCAACTCGATGTGGTCAAGGCATTCAAGGAAGGCAAGTTAGCGCGCGACTTCGTGGCGGTGGTGCGCTATCAAGGACCACGCGCCAACGGCATGCCTGAACTGCATCAACTCACGCCGTCGCTAAGCTCGCTGCAAAGCAAGGGATTCAAAGTGGCATTAGTCACCGATGGCCGCATGTCTGGCGCATCAGGCACGGTGCCCGCCGCGATTCATGTCACGCCCGAGTGTTTGAACAACGGCCCGCTACGTCATGTGCGCGATGGCGACATCATTCACCTGGATAGCAACCACGGCATACTGGAAGCGCGCGTGCCCAGTGAAGTATGGCTCGCCAGGCATGAAGCCACGCCTGATCTCACCCACAATGCCTATGGCATGGGTCGCGAACTGTTTAGCAGCTTCCGCAGCGTGGCCTGCGATGCCGAAGCGGGCGCCGGCAGTTTTGGAATATGAGTTTTGGGATCTAATCACTAACCGCTCTGTTGCAACAAAAAGAACCATCAACATGCAAATTCTCGACATCATGAAAGTAGCGCCGGTTGTGCCGGTATTGATCATTGAACGCCTTGAACATGCCGCGCCGCTAGCGCAGGCCTTGTGCGCTGGTGGCCTGCGCGTACTGGAAGTGACCATGCGCACTCCCGTGGCGCTGGCGGCCATCGAAGCCATGCGCAAAGCCGCGCCCGATGCCATCGTTGGTGTGGGCACCTTAGCCCGGCCGGAAGACTTTCAAGCAGCGGAACGCGCCGGTGCGCAGTTCGGAGTCTCGCCTGGCCTCACGCCGGAACTCGCACACGCCGCGCGTACCGTGAACTTTCCCTTGTTGCCTGGGGTGATGACCCCTTCTGAAGTCATTGCCGCGCGACTGCAAGGTTTCAACTCATTGAAGTTGTTCCCGGCCATGCAGGCTGGTGGCATCGGCATGTTGAAAGCGCTCGCCTCGCCGTTTAGCGATGTGATCTTCTGTCCCACCGGCGGCATCACCCGCGATTCGGCGCCCGATTTTTTGGCCTTACCTAATGTGGCGTGCGTGGGCGGCTCGTGGATTACGCCCGCCAAATTACTTGAGAGCGGCGACTGGAAGGCCATTGAGGCCCTGGCTCGCGAAGCCAGCCAACTGGGTAAAAGCTAGTGTGACCTTTGGCACACAATCCAGGTCTCATCATCCCTCTGGCCACAAAAAAACTTTAACGGCGCGTCAACCACTCGACTCCAGCCTCGTTGTTACTGCCATCCGGATAACAAACCGACTGGCAACAACACCTGATTGGAGATCGAGCAATGAATACCCTGCGTCAACACCTCCGCGCTCTGTTATCGGTAACCGCCGTGGCAGCGCCCCTGGTCCTTGGCTTGATGAGCCACGATGCCGCTGCCGGCGAACGCGCCGTACAACGCACTAACGCGGCCGGCAAAACTGTCAACCGCAATGCCGTACGCAAGATGGAAAACGGCACCTACACTGCCAACAGCACCCGCACTGGCGCTAACGGCGCAGTGAGCACCCGCAGCAGCACTGGCGTGTTGGACAAGGAAGCCGGCACCTGGACGCGCAGCGCCACCAGCACCGGCCCCAATGGCAATAGCAGCACGTTCAATGCCGACGTCGTCAAAACCGACAACGGTTATGTTCGCGATGCATCGCGCACGGGCCCTAATGGTAAGACCTCGATCACGCATACGGATGTAGTGAAAACGGAAGATGGCCGCTCCATCGACACTACATTCACAGGCCCGAATGGCAACACCAGCACGCGCTCCACCGAGGTTGTGCGTACCGACACCGGCGTCGAACGCAGCACGGTAAAAACCGGCCCCAACGGCAAGACCGTCACCGCCGACACGGTGGTCACGCGCACCGAGAACGGCGCCACCAGCAGCACAGTGGTCACTGGTCCGAACGGCCAGACCGCCACGCGTGAAGGTGCTACGAGTTACGATGCCGACACCAAGACGTTGACACGTTCGGCAACCAGCACAGGACCCAATGGCAAGACGTCATCGTTCAACAGCACGGCAACACGCACTGAAGATGGTTATGTACGCGATGCCACTCGCACAGGTCCTAACGGCAATACGGTAACGACCCACGCAGAGGGCAGCTATGATCC
>JANMSB010000192.1:0-1942 GCA_031388915.1 Pseudomonadota bacterium
ATTGCTACCGTACTGCGCATCGAGTTCGGCGGCACGCTCCAACGCATCGGGTTGTTGGCGAAATTTTTCACATACTGACGGCGCATTGGCTGGCAGCGGTCCTGTTGATGGGTGCGCATCGAACTTGCCCTTGCAGGTCACCGAACGTTCGCCGCGAATGTTCAGCGTTTCCAGCGCGTTCACTTGACCTGCATCCGGCAAGCCAACACGCATACCAATTTGCGCCACCACGCTGGGATCGGACATGGTGGGCTCCATGCGACCGTAGTCGAGCGGTAGACCTTGGTACGCACCCAACTCAGGAAACACCGTCGATGCTTTAACCGTCTTGGTAGGAAACACCAGCGGCGCACCGGCGCGAACGTATCCCTTCACGGACTTGATCGGCGCGCCATCCGCTGTCACCAGCGCCGTGCACACGCCGTTATAAGCCTTGGCGCGTTCGATATACGCCTGCACGACTTGCTTGCACGTGGTTTGGCCCGACTTGATGGCGTCTTGAATGCTTTGAATGGTGGCTTCTTCCACCTGGAAGCCGGCGGCGATGCTTTGGTGGGCGAATCCTGCGCCAACGATAAATACCAGAGCGAGCAGGTTGTTAACTCGGCGCGAAATGACGTCTGTCGTAGGGGCGGTTCGTGAACCACCCTCATAAACCACAGAACCCAAGCAGGGCGGTTCACGAACCGCCCCTACATATCCATATCCAGCACATCCAGCCGTGATGAAAGACAAACTGCGCTTATTGCTCAAGACAATGCTCCTGCGACGTCGGGTCAAGCATGGCTCGGTGCGAGCCAATTCTCTTGAACCAGACGGGCATTGCACTGGAGCCCCCACCCTATGCCGTAGTCTGGAAAGTACTGCCCACTCACTGCTTACGATCTAGATCTCGCGCAGAGCTATAGGCGCTGACATCTGCATATGTACGATGGGTAGCAGCGCAGCCTACGGCCCCGGTTTACTCATCAATGAATTGCCAAGTGTCGGCGCCGTCGAACTTGCGGACCCGCACAGATGCGATGAGTTTCGGGTCGAAGTTCCCAAGGTTTACCCCGTGTTTGGCGCCTGGGGCCGGGTTGAGTGGTTCCCAGTGCGTGACGCAGCCGCAGGTTCTACAGTGAATGGTTCGAAGAGTCTTGTCGCCCCAGATGTACTCGACTGTAGCCTCCGGGTGCCCCCGAATCTCTACGGAGCCAAACTCGAAGTAGACCCACGGCCCGCCGATTCGCCGGCAGAGCGAGCAGTTGCAGTCTGTAGCCACCTCCGGCGTAGACGGCAGCTTCATTCGAACCGCGCCACAGTGACATGAGCCTTCGTGCACTTGAGAGCTCCCGAGGTAAATGGGTGCTTGGTTGTGTTTGTGATGCCGAACGCCGTGCTTGAGCGGCGGGGAAAAGCGCGAAGCGATTTGACCCGCCCGTCTCGAAGCGCTTGTTAGGTTTCATTGATGTAGCCCTGCACTGCTGCTCTTTCTTGATCTTGGAAGATTGCCATTGCAGTAGTCATGTGTCTAAAGCCCAGCCTCTTATAGAAAGATTCTTTGCCCGGCACAGCATAGAGAATGATCTTACTGTGGCTCTTCGAATGGGTGATGAGCCTGGAGATTATTTCTCTTCCGATGCCTTTGCCTTGATGCGATGGCAAAACGGCAACATCACAAACGTAGGAGCAATCGACTCCGTCCGCCAGAGCTCTGCCAGCTCCGACGAGCACTTCATCTTCGTATGCGAAGCATCGAAACATGCTGTTTGAAAATGCAGTTTTTAGCCAAGCTGCGCTCTTATCTCCTAGCGGAGCTGCTTTGTACAAAGCGGACAGCTCGTCCCAATTGACGTCCTCCAACGATTCCTTCCAAACGAGCGTCATAGTGATTTGAGCTGATCCCGGTTTCATTGACACCAAGTTAAGAGCGATGATGCATAACGAGGTGAGGTATGAA
>JANMSB010000204.1:0-2326 GCA_031388915.1 Pseudomonadota bacterium
CAGTGACACCCAACTCCGTTCCGACCATTTCCCCCAATGCGGACATCCGTTTTCTCGGCAAGTTGCTGGGGGATGTGATTCGCGCGTATGGCGGGCCAGCATTGTTTCAGCAGATCGAGCAGATTCGCGCCACGTCGGTGAACCGGCATCGCGGCCGGGGCGAGGCCACGGGGCTTGATCAGAGCCTGGGGTTGGAGGCGCTCAGCCCGGACGACACGTTGGCGTTTGTGCGTAGCTTCATGTTGTTTTCCATGTTGGCGAATCTAGCGGAGGATCGACAAGGCGTAGCGCATGAAGCTGGCGATGACATGGCCGCGGCGCTGAAGACCTTGGCTGCACAGGGCATCGATACCGCGCATGCGGCGGCATTGTTGGATAAAGCCCTGATCGTGCCGGTGTTAACGGCGCATCCAACGGAAGTGATGCGCAAGAGCATGATCGATCATCGCAATCGCATTGCCGAGTTGATGCATCAGCGCGACCTAGGGCGCGCAGAAACCCAGGATGGCGAGGTGATCGAGCAATCCATCCTGCGGCAAATTGCGTTGTTGTGGCAGACGCGGCCGCTGCGTCGCGAACGCTTGTATGTAGCCGATGAAGTGGCCACGGCGCAGGCTTACCTGAGAGATGTATTTCTGCCCACGCTGCCGGCGCTGTATGCGCGTTGGGAACGTGCATTGGGGCATCGGCCAAAAAGTTTTCTGCGCTTGGGCACGTGGATCGGCGGCGATCGTGACGGCAACCCGTATGTGAATGCGGAGTCGATGCATCTCACTTTAAGCAAAGGTGCGGTCACGGTGCTCGCCGACTATCTGGACAAGCTGCACGCGCTGGGCAAAGAGCTGTCGATCTCCACGGAGCTGGCCGCCACTTCGCCTGAACTGGATGCCTTGGCCGAACGCAGTGGCGATAACTATTCGGCGCGTCTCGATGAACCGTATCGCCGCACGATTACCGGCATTTATGCGCGGCTCGCGGCCACCTATCAAAAGTTGATTGGTCGCGCGCCGCCACGCCCAAGCATTGTGAGCGGCGAAGCGTATAAACATCCGGATGAGTTCCGAGCGGACTTGGTGACGATTGCGCATTCACTGGGTCACGGCGGTGCGCGACTGCTATCCAGCGGCGGCGCGCTGGGACGGTTGATTCGTTCAGTGGAAACCTTTGGTTTTCATCTGGCCACATTGGATATGCGCCAGAACGCCGATGTACACGAGCGCGTGGTGGCCGATCTGCTAAAAGTATCTGGTGTGACGGAGGACTATCTGCAACTGGATGAGGCTGCACGCATCGAGTTACTACGCAAGGAACTATCCAGCGAGCGTTTGCTGGCCAGCCCCTATGCCAGCTACGCGGAAGAAACCGTCAAAGAACTCGCCATCATGCATGCCGCCGCCAAGGCGCATGAGATGTATGGCCCGACATCGCTCACCACGTACAACATTTCCAAAGCGGAAAGCGTTTCCGATTTGCTGGAAGTGTATGTGATGCTCAAAGAAGCCGGGCTGTATCGTGGCCATGCACCGGTGCGCGCCGCCATCATGGCGGTACCGTTGTTTGAAACCATCGGCGATCTGGAACGTTCGCCGCAAGTCATGCGCGATTGGTTTGCCTTACCTGAAGCGCAAGCCATTGTCGCCGCGTTCAACTATCAAGAAGTGATGGTGGGTTATTCCGATTCCAACAAAGACGGCGGTTATCTGACCTCGGTGTGGAGTCTGCATCAAGCCACGCGCGCACTAGCGCAGGTGTTCGCCGCAGCCGGCACGCCCATGCAAATTTTTCATGGCCGCGGTGGCGCGGTGGGGCGTGGCGGTGGTTCGTCGTTCTCGGCGATTCGCGCCCAGCCACACGGCACGGTGCAAGGCCGCATCCGCATTACCGAACAGGGCGAAGTGATTGCCGCCAAGTACGGCACGCGCGAAGGCGCCATGGCCAATCTCGACGCGATTACTTCAGCCACGCTGCTGGCTTCCTTGGCCACGCACGCAGTCTCCGTTCAAGATGCCGCGCGCTTTGGCGTGGCGATGGAATCCATTTCTAAAACTGCATTCCAAACTTATCGCGGACTGGTGTACGAGACCGACGGCTTCAAAACCTTCTTCCGACAGATGACGCCGTTGCTGGAAATTGCCGAACTGAAAATCGGTTCACGTCCCGCATCGCGCACCCAGTCGGATCGCATCGAAGATTTACGTGCCATTCCCTGGGTGTTCAGTTGGGCGCAGGCGCGCGTGATGTTGCCAGGCTGGTATGGCGTGGGTCAGGCGTTGCAGTCGTTCGGCGATCAAGGCCTGTTGCGCGAGATGGCGGCATCCTGGCCGTT